>SXYT01000088.1 GCA_005788205.1 Actinomycetota bacterium
CTTGGCCCAGTTCAGGCCGTAGAGCGTGCGTGACTTCGTGTACACCGGGGTCTCGGTGGAGTTCTTGTACTTTGCCTGGCCCTCGACGCCCGGCAGGATGCGCCCGCCGAAGGCGACGGCATTGCCGTTCTCGTCGAAGATCGGGAACAGGACCCGGGCACGGAAGAAGTCCTGCATGCGGCCCCTCTTGTTCTCGAAGCCGAGTCCGAGTTCGCGCAGCATCGTTGCCGGCACCCCGAGGGAAGTGCAGAGCACGTCCCAGTCGTCGGGGGCCCAGCCGATGCGGAATTGGCGCGCGACATCCCCCGCGAGGCCGCGGGAGCGCAGGTACTCCCGGGCGGGTCTGGCATCAGGCGCCTCGAGCAGCCTCTGGTGGTAGAAGACCACCGCCCTCTCCATGACCTCCAGCAGTTCCTTGCGGTGCTTGCGCTGCCCTGTGTCGGGCCCGGACGTGTAGCGCAGTTCTATCCCGCACTTGCCCGCGAGCCGCTCCACCGCACCGACGAAATCGAGATGTTCCGTCTCCATCACGAACGTGAAGACATCGCCCTTGGCACCGCACCCGAAGCACATGTAGCGCCCGGTCTCGTCGTTCACGCTGAAGGACCCGGTGCGCTCCGAATGGAACGGGCAGAGCCCGGTCTGGCTGCGCCCGGTCCGGCGCAGCTGGGTGTGCGGAGAGACGAGGTCGGAGAGTGTCACGCCAGCGCGCACGCGCTGGATGTCGTCCTCCGCGATCCCCATTCCCCACACCATAGTGTCGCCGTGGGGCAGGACAGGACGGCCCGAAGGCCGGGGGACGGGACTACCCGGCGGAGGACTCTGACCGGATGGACGCCACGATCGACACCGTCAGGATGAGACCGATGACCGAGAGCGACACCGCGATCGGCATGTGCCACCAGTACGAGATGGTCATCTTCACACCGACGAACGAGAGGATGACGCCGAGACCCGTCTGGAGGTACTGGAACCGGTCACGCATGTCGGCGAGGAGGAAATAGAGCGCACGCAGGCCGAGGATGGCGAAGGCGTTGGAGGCAAAGGCGATGTACTGCTCCCCCGTCACGGCCAGCACGGCAGGCACGGAGTCGACGGCGAAGATGACATCGGTGATCTCGACCATCACGAGGACGGCGAGGAGCGGCGTCGCAAGGCGCTTGCCGTTCACCTTGGTGAACATCTTCTGGCCGTCGAGCTCGTCGGTGGAGGGGACGAAACGGTGGAAAAGCCTCATGGCGCGGCTGTCCGAGGGGTCAAAACCCTCGTCGTGGGTCTGGAGGAGCTTGATGCCCGAGTAGAGCAGGAACAGGCCGAACAGGATGAGGGTGAACCTGAAGGAATTGATGATGGCGACCCCGGCGAAGATGAAGCCGAGGCGCATGGCGAGGGCGCCGAAGATGCCCCAGAACAGCACCCTGTGCTGGTACTGCGCGGGCACCTTGAAATGGGCGAACAGCACGGCCCACACGAACACGTTGTCGACGCTCAGGCTCTTCTCGATGAGGTAGCCGCCCATGTACTCGCCCGCTGCCGCGCCGCCGAACTCCCACAGCATGACGAGACCAAAGAGAAGGCCGACACTGATCCAGGCTGCCGACTCGATGGCGGCCTCCCTGGTGTGGACCACATGGGCCTTGCGGTGGATGACGAGGATGTCGAGAAGCAGGAGCGCACCGAGCACACCGAGGAGGACCGGCCAGTGCCAGCCGCCGATGTCGAGGTCCACTTTCCCGCCGGAGGACGACTCCCCGGCAGCAAGAACGACGGACAGAACGGGTTGCGGGAGGATGTTCACGAAGTGAAAGTGTAGGCGGGCACGCGGTGCCGCAGCCGTCGCCTCAGCGCGAGGTGACCGATGCCTCTCCGGTCCTCACTTCGTCTCGGACTTCGAGCCTCCGATGACTGCCTGCGCCACCGACAGGCGTGCGATCGGCACGCGGTACGGAGAGCAGGAGACATAGTTGAGACCGGCGTCGTAGAACAGCCCGATCGACTCGGGGTCACCGCCGTGCTCGCCACAGACGCCGAGCTTCATCGACTTCTTCGTCTTGCGGCCGCGCTGGGCGGCTATGCGCACCAGTTCGCCGACGCCGGTCTGGTCGATCGTCTCGAACGGGTTGCGCTTGAGCAGGCCGGCCTCCAGGTAGGCGGGCATCATCCGGCTCTCGACGTCGTCACGACTGAAGCCGAACGTCATCTGGGTGAGGTCGTTCGTGCCGAAACTGAAGAAGTCGGCAACCTCGGCCAGTTCGTCGGCCCGCAGCGCGGCGCGGGGCGTCTCGACCATCGTTCCGATCGTGACCTTCGGGCGCTTCGCCTTGGGACCCTTCGGCGACGGCCGCGAGTTGACGTCGGAGAGGACCTCTTCGACCCAGCTGCGCGCGAGCGCGAGCTCCTCGCGGGTGACCGTGAGCGGGATCATGATCTCCACGATCGGCTCGTAGCCCTTGGCGGCCACCTCGTCGGCGGCCTCCATGAGCGCACGGACCTGCATGGCGTAGAGACCCGGCTTGACGACGGCCAGGCGCACGCCGCGTGTGCCGATCATCGGGTTCGCCTCCGACCAGGAGTGCGCGGCGCGCAGGAGCGCCTCCTCCTGCTTCGTGAGGCCCTTCGTGGCCTTCTTGATCTCGAGTTCGGTCACATGGGGAAGGAACTCGTGCAGCTGCGGGTCGAGCAGGCGCACGGTGACGGGCAGGCCGGACATCTCCTTCAGCAACGCGACAAAATCCTTCTTCTGCACCTTGCGCAGCTCCTCGAGCGCGGCGGTCTCCTCCTCCGTTGACGAGGCGAGGATCATCCTGCGCACGACCGGCAGGCGGTCGGGGGCGAGGAACATGTGTTCCGTCCGGCACAGGCCGATCCCCTGGGCGCCGAGCTCCCGGGCCTTCTTCGCGTCCTCGTCGGTGTCAGCGTTGGCACGCACGTCCATCTTGCCCTTGCGGACCTTGTCTGACCACTTGAGGATGATGTCGAACTCCTTCGGCGGCTTCGAGCCGGCGAGCGCCAGTTGACCGAGCATGACCTCACCTGTGGTGCCGTCGAGGGAGATCCAGTCGCCCTGCTTCACGGTTGTGTCACCGACCGAGAACGACTTGCCCGAGATCTTCACGGCGTCGGCGCCGACCACGGCAGGTGTGCCCCACCCGCGCGCCACGACGGCGGCGTGGCTGACCAGCCCGCCCCGCGCGGTGAGGATGCCCTTGGCGACCATCATCCCGTGGACGTCCTCGGGGCTGGTCTCGCTGCGCACGAGGACGACGTCCTCGCCCTTCTTCGCGGCGGCCTCAGCCTCGTCAGCGGTGAAGTACGCCCGGCCGACGGCCGCACCGGGGGATGCGGCGAGCCCCTTCGCGATCGCCTTCGTCTTGTTCGCGAACTGCGGGTGGAGCACCTGGTCCAGGTGGTCCGCTGCCACGCGCATGATCGCCTCTTTGCGCGAGATCTTCCAGGCCTTCTTGCCGGTGCCGGTCGGCTTCGTCATGTCGACCGCCATTCGAAGCGCGGCGGCGCCCGTGCGCTTGCCGACGCGGGGCTGCAGCATCCACAGCTTTCCCTGGTCGATCGTGAACTCGGTGTCGCACATGTCCTTGTAGTGGCGCTCGAGCCGGGCAAAGATCGTCAACAGCTCGGCGTGGATGACCGGGAACTTGCGCTTGAGCGCATTCAGGTCCTCGGTGTTGCGGATGCCCGCCACGACATCCTCGCCCTGGGCGTTCACGAGGAAGTCCCCGTAGGGCTTGTTCTCGCCCGTTGCGGCGTTGCGGGTGAAGCCGACGCCGGTGCCGGAGTTGTCGTCACGGTTGCCAAAGACCATGGCCTGCACGTTCACCGCAGTGCCGAGCTCGTGGCTGATCTTCTCGCGCACGCGGTACGCGATCGCACGCGGCCCGTTCCATGAGCGGAACACCGCCTCGATGGCACCCCGCAACTGCTTGGCGGGGTCCTGCGGGAACGGGCGTCCCGTCTCCTTTGCGACCACCTTCTTGTACGCCTCGCACAGGTCCTTCAGCGCAGGTGCGGGGATGTCCGCGTCGGTCTTTGCCTTGGCCTTCGCCTTCGCGGCCTCGAGCGGGTGCTCGAACCTGTCCCCCTCGATACCGAGGACGATGCGCCCGTACATGGAGATGAACCTGCGGTACGAGTCGTACGCGAACCTCTCGTTCTGCGTGGACTCGGCGAGTCCCCTCACGCTGCGGTCGTTCAGACCGAGGTTGAGGACGGTGTCCA
>SXYT01000089.1 GCA_005788205.1 Actinomycetota bacterium
CTCGCGCGAGGGCCGTGCGTTCTACCTGGCACAGTGTGATGCGGGGCGACTGTGCAACCTGGTGGATGACATTCTCAACAACGACGACGTGCTCGCTGACATCACAGTGGTGAAGCCCGCTGCGACAGGGAGCATCATGCTTCAGGTTCGGGAACCGGTGTGCGAGGAGCGGTTCTTCCTCGGTGACGCTGTGGTCTCCACTGCGGAGGTCGCCCTCGGTGCGACCGTCGGGTGGATGGCTCGAATGGGCACCGACCTCCGCACGGCCATGGCAGGGGCGATTGCCGATGCGGTGCTGCAGGCCGACCGACCCGGGCTCGCTCCGCATCGTGAGGCGCTGCTCGACCTGATCTCCGACACCCGGGCAGACCTCGCGGCTCGCAGGGCGACTGAGTCGGGGCGGCTGGCAGCGACCATCGTGGAATTCGAGGAGTTGGACTGATGACAGGGGCACAGCTCGAGCCGTCGTATGCGGACCTGGCCGCCCATGTCCTGGGCACCGACGAGATCCACGCCGTCTTCACCACGTTGCTCCGTACACTGTCCAGGCCCGGGACCACGGGCATTCTCAGCGCGGGATCCTCCGGCGACGTGGACCCGGTGGTCCTGCCACTGCTCGCGCTCGTCGGGCACCTGACACCTTTTGCGGTAGTGGGCGACGACGGAATGGCCGCTGCGGTGCTGGCGCGGGTCACGGGGGGCCACGAGGTCGCAATCGCGGATGCTTCGTACGTTGCATTCCTGCGCCAGCCGACTGCGGCGGAGATCGCAGACCTCCGCCGTGGCACGGCGGCAGCTCCGGAGACGGCCGCCCAGATCGTGGTCGGCACGGCGCCTCTCCCCGGCGAGGATGCGCGGCCGGCGGGCCTCACAGTGTCCGGTCCGGGCGTTGACGGCTCGGTCGCGGTGCGGGTGCCCCACCTCGGCACCGCGATCGCTGACTGGCTCGGCGCTCTTCCCCGTGAATTCCCTTGCGGTTTCGACACATGGCTGGTCGACCGCGACGGGTACGTGACCGCGGTCCCGCGGTCCTCGAGCGTGACCATCGCACGCACAGACCAGAACGGGGACAGTTGACATGGGATACGCAGCGGCACGCGGCGGGTTGACCGCCATCAAGAACGCCGAACGACTGGTGCGCCACCTGCGCGACCACGACCCGAGCGACCCCGTCGGCACCGCACAGGTCACCGGCCGGCTGCGCCTGCTGGTGGACAAAGTGATGGGCGAGGCGGGAATGTGGGACCCAGACCTCGCCGCACGGGCGTTGCTCCAGGCTGAGGGTGACCACATCGAGGCGACGCATCTCCTGCGGGCATACCGATCGACCCTGCCGCGGGTGGCAGTGGCTCTTCCGGTGCACGCCGACGACATGCGACTGCTGCGGCGCATCGTGCCGGCCTTCAGGGAACCGGGCGGACCTCAGGTGCTCGGGCGGAGCACCGACTACAGCGCACGGATGCTGTTGGCAGACGCACACGCCGCACGTGACGGTACCGCGCCACTACTCACGTCCGTGATGGGCAAGAACGGCACGACGACCCGACTCACCGCCACGCTGCGACGACTCGACCTGCTCGTGGACCGACGGCGCACCGATGACCCAGAGCCGGTGGACGTCACATCCGCGCCGCCTCGGCCGCCCGCTCCGCGCTCAGCGCGCCTATCGGCGATGGCACGCGCCGAGACCGGGTCGTTGATCAACCAGTGGTACCGCAACATCCTCGGCCCGGACGGCTACCTCCACGAAGTCACCCTCGGCGAGGTGCGCCACGGTGAGCTGCCCGTGACGTTGCGACACCCCCATACAGGCAACCCCGTCACGATCGGGCACTACCGCGCCACGGAAGTGGAGGCCGTGGAGGATCTGGACGGGGCTGGCGAGGACAGGGAACGGTTCGACGTGGGATTCGGGATGTGTCTCGGCCACAACGAGCGCAAGGCGATCGCCATGGCGAACCTTGACATTGCGTGCCACCGTGACGGGGGCGCGACCACACTGGAGCAGTCGATACTGATGACGACGGACGGGCTCGATTCTGCGGGTTTCCTCGAGCACCTGAAGCTCCCGCACTACGTGACATTCCGCTCGATGATCGACCGCAAGTTCGCCGTGCGCGAGGCCCGACTGCGGGCCACCGGGAGTGGCACGCAATGAGCACCACACTCGACGGACTTGTCGGTTCGGAGCAAGGTGTGCCTTTCGCCTTGCTCGACGAGGAGTCCAAACGCGAGATCCGCAGGGCTCTCCTGCATGCCGTCGCAGTACCGGGCCACCAGGTGCCGTTCGGCTCCCGCGAGATGCCGGTGGCACGCGGATGGGGATCGGGTGGACTACAGGTGACGCTCGCAATCGTCGGTCGAGACGACACGGTGAAGGTGATCGACCAGGGTGACGACGAGGGCGTGAACGCCGTGAACCTGCGGAGACTGGTGGTCTCATCCACCGGCGTGGAGGAGACTTCCGAGGTCCACGAGGCCACGATAATTCAGAGCCGTCACCGCATCCCCGAGGACGAGATGGGCGAGAACCACGTCCTCGTGCTGCAGGTGCCGGTGCCGGAACCACTGCGCGGAGTGGAACGGGACACTCGGGAACTCTCGCGCATGCACGCGGAAGCCGACTACTCACGCATGTGGGTGAGCCTCTACGAGGACATCGTCAGAAATGGCGTCATCACACAGTCGACGGGATACCCGTGCCTGGTGAACGGCAGGTACGTGGTCGCAACCACGCCGATCCCCCGCTGGGACATCCCCCGGCTCCACGATGCATCCTTCCTGACGCTGTTCGGTGCAGGACGCGAGAAGCGCGTCTACGCAATTCCGCCGCACACGACGGTTGAGCCACTCATCTTCGACGACATCCCGTTTGAGGTCGAGACTGCGGAAGGCGCAAGCTGCCGGCTGTGCGGGTCAGCGGAGAGCTTCCTCGTGTCAGCACCGGGCGATGACGACTCGTGGTCGTGCAGCGACACCGCATGGTGCAGGCGCAGGAGGCAGAAATGAACGATCCGCAACGTGCAGTCGAGACGGCCCCTGCGGTGCTGACGGTACGTGGGCTGGGCAAGGCTTACGGCGCCGTTGATGACGCCGTGATTTCTCGGACAGGTTCCGACCGGGGATCGGCCCGCGACCCGTTGTCCGGGTCCATCATTGCTGCGTGGGACGTGAGTTTCGACGTCGCTGCCGGGGAGGCGCTCGGCATCGTGGGTGAATCCGGCTCCGGGACATCCACCGTGCTGCGCTGCATCGCAGGTGATGTGCCTGCCACATGTGGCGACGTGCGGATGGAGTGCCATGACGGCGGCACCAGCAACGTGCTCACAGCAGACCCCTCCGAGCGGCGACGGATGAGGGTGGACAAGATCTCGGTCGTCTACCAGGACCCCGCAGAGGGACTGTCGCTCGGCGTGACCGCGGGCGGCAATATCGCCGACCCCCTCACCGCCGCAGGCTGGAGAAACTTCATGGCCATCCGTGAGCGTGCCCGGGAGCTGCTCGCGCGCACCGACGTGCCGTTGGACCGGATGGACGACATCGTGCGCACGTTCTCCGGAGGCATGCGCCAGCGCGTGCAGATCGCGAGGGCCCTCGCGAACAATCCCTCTGTGATACTTCTCGACGAACCAACGACCGGACTGGACGCGAGCGTGGCAGCGGGTGTCCTCGACCTGCTCCGAGGGCTGCTGGAGGAAATGAACATGGCTGCCGTCGTTGTGAGCCACGACTTCTCCGTCATCGAGATGCTCACTTCCCGGTGCATCGTGATGCACCATGGTCGGGTCGTCGAGTCAACCCTCACGGACCAGCTGCTGGAGGATCCGCACCACCCTTACAGTCAGCGCCTCGTCTCGGCAGCCCGGGCATGAGCACACCCGCCCCGATTCTTGATGTCTCCGGACTGTGCAAGGAGTTCGTGCTGCACAACATCGACGGCCGGAAAGTGAACGGCCTGGACAACGTGTCATTCGCACTCGATCCCGGCGAGCATCTCGTCCTCGCGGGTTCGTCCGGCGCGGGAAAATCCACGCTCCTTCGGGCGGTCTACCGCACCTACCTGCCCACTTCCGGCCGGGTGAACTTCGTGCTGGACGATGGCCGCACAGTGGACTTGGCGGTGATTCCCGACCGCGAGCTTCTCGCCCTGCGCGGCCGCCAGATCGGCTATGTCTCCCAGTTCCTGCGGGTCCAGCCGCGCCGGGGCGTGCTGGACCTCGTCACCCGTGCGGGCGTCTCGCGTGGCATGGATGTTCCCTCTGCCCGGGACGCCGCCGCCACATCGCTTCGACGGCTCAACATCGGTGAGCACCTGTGGGATGTGCACGTAGCGGTTCTCTCCGGTGGCGAGAAGCAACGCGTGAACATCGCCGCAGGGCTGATCTCCCCCCCACGGCTGGTGCTGCTGGACGAGCCAGTCTCCGCACTCGACCCGGAGAACAGAGAGTCAGCAATCGAGCTCATCGGCGAGCTCCGCGCACAGGGAGTCGCCGTGCTCGCGGTGTTCCACGACCTGGATGCGATCGCCCGTCTCGCCGACCGTGTCCTGTTGATGCGGCGTGGACGAGTGACTGCCGACGGACCGACCGGGGAGGTTCTCCCCATGCTCAAGAAAGAGGAAGCACTACTATGAATACATTCTCCGTCACAAACGTGACGGCCGTGACCCCGGACCGGACCGTGGATGGTGCGACCGTCACCGTGGAGGACGGGATCATCGTCTCTGTCACCCAGGCCGGACCGGCACATCCTGTGTCCCATGACGGTCGCGGCGCGCTGTGCATCCCCGGCATCGTCGACACGCACAGTGACGGCCTGGAGATCGAGCCCCGGCCCCGACCGAACGCGAACCTGCCGCTCGACTTCTGCCTACGGTCATTCGAGGCGAAGGTGCGGGCGGCAGGGGTCACGACCTTGTTCCACGGGATCGGCTACGAGAACGACGGGAACCGCACGGTTTCGGGGGCGAACGCCCTGGTGGACGAGATCGAGTCATACTCGCGGTCGTCACGCAACCACATCGATCATCACGTGTTGTACCGCCTCGACGGGCGCGACGCCGACGGCTTCGATGCCCTGCGCGACCGATTCGAGGCCCGCATGCCGGCAAGCCCGGCACTCGTGAGTTTCGAGGACCACACCCCCGGCATCGGCCAGTACCGTGACCGCACGTACTTCGAGAACTGGCTCGTCAGCACCAGGGGGCTCACCGAGAGCGAGGCGCGTGCACACGTGGACTCGATCATCGATGAACGAGAGAGACTGCGTCACAACCGCGACCGTGCACTCCCCTGGCTGACACACATGGCAAGGAACGGGGAAATAACACTGATGGCCCACGACCCTGCCACGGAGGATGACGTCCTCGAGGCGATGTCGTGGCACGCCTCAATCGCGGAGTTCCCGACCACCGTGGAGGCTGCGCGCAAGGCGAAGGAGTTCGGCATGCGGATCGTCTGCGGAGCGCCGAACGTCCTGCGCGGCGGCAGCCACAGCGGAAACGTGTCGGCCGCCCAACTCATCTCGCTGGGGCTGTGCGATGGGCTGTCCTCGGACTACCTGCCGTTCGCCATGCTCGGGGCCGTCGGCACGCTCGTGCGGGACGGAATCTGCTCAATCGTCGATGCTGTCCGTCTGGTCACCGCGGGGCCGGCCCGCACGGTCGGCTTGGCCGACAGGGGCCGCCTGGAACCGGGCATGAGGGGCGACTTGATCATCTGCCGCCTGGACGGATCCATCCCTGACATCCGTGCGGTGCACGCATCCGGCGCCATGGCGGCGGGCACACTCGCACTGCAGGGCATATGAACCGCTCGACCGTCCATCCACTCCTTGTCTCCGTCGCGTCAGCCGCAGACGACGCATACCGGACCGCGATGTCGACGATGACCCGCACCGAACGATCGAGGGACATCGGCATCGGCGGGGACGGCACTGCCACGATGTTTCTCGATGAGTACGTCGAGCGTCCCGTGCTGTCGATCCTGGAGCGCGCCAGGGTGAACGTTCTGTCGGAGGAGGCAGGATGGATCGACAGGGGATCAGCGATGACCGTCATCATCGACCCCGTCGACGGCACAGCGAACTCGGCAGCTGGCGTGCCCATCTCGGCGATTGCGGCCGCTCTCGCAATCGACGGGGAGATCAAAGAGGCCTATGCCGGCTGGCTGGGCACGAACCTCGAATGGCACGCTCACATTGACGACCCCGTGGTCTCGCGCACGACAGGGCGAGAGTCGCTGGAGGGCTCGGCCATGTCCATGTTGCGCCCGCGCCCGGAGACGTGGCGCAGATGGTCGGCGATTGCCCGCCGCGCAGACCGCATCCGAGTGCTCGGAAGTTCCGTGATCGAGGCGTGCCTCGTGGCGGACGGGGCGGTGGACGGCTTCTGTGACCCGGGCGGCGATGTCCACCGCATAGTGGACATCGCAGCGGCGGCACTGATCGTGGAGAAATCCGGTGGAGCGGTGCGGGATCTCCACGGTCGTGCGTTCACCCTGGAGCCGGACCTCTCGTTACGCTGGAGCGGAGTGTTCGCGGCGTCCGCACGCCTGGCCGACGAAATCGTCTCCACCATCGCAGAGGAAGGATCATGACATGTGGCTCAGCGAGGGACAGGTCAATTCGTTCCGCACGGGAGGATGGCTGGTCATCAGCCCGTTCGCGCCGGACGAGATCCAGGAACTTGCGTTGATGGTCGACGAGGTCCAGTCCTGGGACGACCAGGGGTCGTGGATTCACCATCGCGAGATGACCGACCACGGCCCGCGACTGTGCCGCACCGAGAACTTCGTGCCTTTCCATGCGGGACTGCGTGCCCTCCTCACTGAGGGCGTGCTGCCCGGCGCAGCGGGAGAGTTGCTCGGGGAGGATGTGTTGCTCTACAAGGAGAAGATCAACTACAAGCTTGCTGGCGGGGCTGGCTTCCGTCCGCACCAGGATGCACCCGCATATCCGTTCATCGGTCGATCGATTTCCGTGATGGTGGCTGTTGACCGAAGCACCGTTGAGAACGGTTGCCTGGAGGTTGTTGACGCCATGCACGCCGGCATCATTCCCGCGGACGACGGCGGGTGCATCACATCTGACTGGACGGACTCACACAGCTGGCACCCGGTTCCGATGGAAGCGGGCGATGTGCTGTTCTTCGACGCACTCACACCGCACCGCAGCGGGCCGAACTTGTCCGGCATGGATCGGCGGGCCCTCTTTCCCACGTACAACGCCAGCGCCGAGGGAAACCTGCGCGAGGCGTACTACGCGGAGAAAGCCCGCGTGTTCACGGACACCGAGCACCGCGGCGACAATGTCCGCATCTCCTTGATCAACGACTTCGAAGGGAGACCCGTCACATGAAACTGGACAGCACAGTGGCCATCGTGGACCTGTACCGCCGCCTCGGCGGCGAGAAATACAGCGAGGCGATTTCGCAGACCGAGCACGCGGTGCAATGTGCGTGGCTCGCCGAGAAGGAAGGCGCGGCGTCACACCTGGTGCTCGCTGCGCTGCTCCACGACATCGGGCACCTTGTCGACCTGGAGATGCACGATGGGCGCATCGTCCTCGACCACGACACGCGCCACGAGGCCACCGGCGGCAACTGCCTGTCGGGCATCTACCCTGCGCGGGTGCGGAACCCGATCGTGCTCCACGTGGAGGCCAAACGATGGCTGTGCGCGCGTCGTGATGGGTACATGGACGGGCTCAGCCCCGCGTCTGTCCATTCGCTCGGCCTCCAGGGCGGGCCCATGTCAGGACCGGAGGCCGACCGGTTCGAGTCGATGCCCGGTTTCGCCGATGCCATTGCGCTGCGTCTGTGGGATGACCTCGGCAAGGACGGAACGCGCGGGGGCGACATCGACGACTTAGAGAACCTGCTGCTGCGCCACAGTGCCGCGGTCACGACAGGCTGAGCATCACCCC
>SXYT01000013.1 GCA_005788205.1 Actinomycetota bacterium
GAGGGCCTGCTCAACATCACGAGCGGCGGCATCACGCGCATCGCCGTGCACCACGGGTTCCCAGCCGAGATCGAGGCGCACCTCGCGATGTCGGTGTACGTGCAGCCGCACCGCGTGGGCGAGGCCCACAGCGGCCGGGTCATCCTGCGCTACCCCGACACCGCGACAGAGATCGTGCGCATCGACTTCGAGTTCAACGTGGACGCGGACCGCAACCCGGGTGAGGGGCTGAACATCCCGTTCGCGCTCCCCCTGCGCTCCGCGGTGCTACCGCACGCGGGGCAGGTGGACGTGTCGATCAGCCTGGACGGCGCACCTGCCGGCCTGCTCAGCTTCTGGCTGATCGACGGCACCGACAACTGAGCCCGACGGGCGACCGGCGCGTGGACGCGCGCACGGGGCCGCAGCTCAGTGGTGGCGGGCGAGCGCTGCCTTGATCTCTGCCTCGGCGGCGGCGCGGCCCTCCCAGCCCTTCACCGTGGTGTCCTTGTTCGGCTCCAGCAGCTTGTACACCTCGAAGAAGTTGCCCACCTCGTCGAGCAGGTGCTCGGGCAGGTCCTCGATGTCGCCGTACGCGGCGAAGCGCGGGTCGTGCGAGGACACGCACAGCACCTTGGCGTCCGGGCCCTTCTCGTCTGACATCCAGAACACCGCGACCGGCCGCACCCACACGTGGCACCCCGGGAACGTGGGCTGGCTGAGCCACACGAGCGCGTCCAGCGGGTCTCCGTCCTCGCCGAGCGTGCCCGGGAAGAACCCGTAGTCGAGCGGGTACTGGGTGGCCGTGAAGAGCGTGCGGTCCAGCCAGATGTGGCCTGTCTCGTGGTCCATCTCGTACTTGTTGCGGGACCCCTGCGGGATCTCCACCACCATCTCGACTTCCAGCATGGTTCTCCCCGCGGGCGTGCGGCCCCGCCGGGTGCGGGGGCTCCCCATCGTCGTCCACCGCACCCACCGGGGGCAAGTCAGCCCGCGGCGTCGATGTGGCCGCAGATTTCCTCCATGGTTGCCGCGAGCACGTCGAGACCGCGCGGCATGCGCACGATCTCCCCGCCCCACCGCACGAAGGCCCCGTACATCCCGAATGCAATCTCGACCTCCTTGCCGCGGTGCTCGCCGAGCACGCGCGGGTCGCGGTCCTGCATGAACATCGCGAACACGTGCTGCTTCGTGAGCGTGTCCATCTCGGTGTTGTCGGGGATACCGATGTTGCGCGTGCCGCACGCCAGGTACGGCCGCGGCAGCCACGCACCGCGGCGCGACTTGAACGCCTTGCCGGCGCGCAGCACGACCTCCTCGCCCCGCTGCGGGTGGATGCCGAACGAGGCGACGGGCCTGGTGCGCGGGTCGAACAGGCCGCGGCCCTCCTCGATCAACCGTGAGAGGGCGGGCCAGGTGCCGTCGCCGTGCAGCCAGAACGCCCCGAGCACGTCGGCGTACCCGATGGTCCCGTCCGCCACGTCGGACAGCCTGTCCTCCATCGCGCTGGTGAACCCGCTGGCGGTCAGCGCCTCGAAGCACGTCTGCATCACCTGGTCCACCGCGAACGCCGTGACGGTCGGGATGAGCGCACGGTCGCCGCGCTTCGACCACACGTAGCGCTCCCGCAGCGAGGACATGATCGACGAGTACGTCGACGGCCGCCCGATCCCTTTCTCCTCGAGCACCTTGATGAGCGATGCCTCGGTGTAACGGGCGGGCGGCCTGGTGACGTGCTCGGTGCACCCGAACGCGGCGACCGGCACCACATCGCCCACCTCGAGCGGTGGCAGGGAGGCCACGTCCGCCTCGTCACCCGTCACCGCACGAAACCCCGGCACCTCGATGACGGTGCCGGCCACGGCGAACACGCACGTCTCGTGGCGGCCGGACGCCATCGCGGTCAGGCTGACCGTGGTGGTCGTGCCCGTGGCGTCCAGCATCTGCGAGGCGACGGTGCGGCGCCAGATCAGGTCGTAGATGCGTGCCGCGTTCGCCCCGGAGGTCTTCACGGCGCGCCGCGACATCACGGTCGGGCGCAGTGCCTCGTGTGCCTCCTGGGCGTTGCGGTTCTTCGCCCTGAAGAACCGCGCCTTCTCAGGCACGCTCGCCTCGCCGAAAAGTTCGATCGCCGTGGCACGGGCCGCGGCCACCGCCCGGGGCGCCATGTGCGGGCTGTCGGTGCGGGGGTAGGTGATGTGCCCCGCGGCGAACAGCGCGTTCAGCGCTGCCTGGGCTGCCTTCGTGCCGATGCCGAGACGGTTGCCCGCATCCTGCAGCAGGGTGGAAGTGACGTACGGCAGCGGTGCACGCCGACGGTAGTCGCGCTTGTCGATCCCCGACACCGTGACGACGGCGCCCTCGAGCCGCATGACGAGATGGCCGGCCTCGATCTCGTCGAACGCGTGCATGTCGCGGGGGATCTCGCCGAACTCGTCGAAGTCACGCGACGTGGCGACCTCCGTGCCGTTCAGGGTGCGCAGCACCGCCTCGAAGGTGGGCTCCGTGGATGTGGTCAGTTCCACGCTGAAGAACCTGGCCTTCACGAACTCCATCCGCTCGCGCTCCCTCTCCACGACCATGCGCAGCGCCGGGCTCTGGACGCGGCCGGCGGAGAGTCCCGTGCGCACCGTCGACCACAGCTCCGGCGAGACCTGGAAGCCGTAGAGGTGGTCCAGGACGCGACGGGTGCGGGCGGCGGCCACCAAGTCCGCGTCGACCTGAGACGGGTTCGCCATCGCCTCCTCCACGGCCTCCTTGGTGATCGCGGTGAACCGCACGCGGCGCACCGGCACCGTGGGCTCCAGGAAGTCCACCAGCAGCTGGGCGATCATCTCGCCCTCACGGTCGGCATCCGTGGCGAGCACCAGCTCGCCGGCACCGGCGAGGAGGCCGCGGAGCTCCTTGATGACGACGGCGCCCTTCTCCGTCAGGCGGTACTGCACGGCGAACCCGTTGGCGGTGTCCACTGCGTCGCGGCGCTCCGGGATGTCGGCGAAGTGGCCCTTGGTGGAGGCGACCACGTACGACGGGCCGAGGATCTTCTGGATCGTCGCCACCTTCGTGGGGGACTCCACGATGACGAGCGAGACGGATGTTGCGGGTGTCGGTGTTGTTTTCATGCCACCTCATATAGCGACACCCCTCTCCCGGAGAGGCTGCTGCGGCAGCCCCGGACCCTTGCGGCACAAGGACTTCAAGAAATCCGCCCCCCGCACTGGCACGCACACGGGTGATGCGTGCGCGCGTGCGCACGCACACGAGAGAGAGGAGAAGCTGCCCTCAGCGCACCACGGTGAGGGTGACCGTGCGCGACACAGCTGCACCCCGCTTCGGCACCAGCAGCACCCTCACCCTGCACGTGCCGGTCGACGTGCCGCGCACCGCGGAGCCGGCAAAGACGCAGCGCACCGTGCCGGACACGATGCTGATCCTCATCGTTCCCTGCGACCTGCGCGGGATGGCGAGGCCCGCAGCCTTGGCGATCGTGGCGGCGCTCACGGTGCGCCCGCGCCGCACCGTGACGCGCAGGCTCGGCTTCGCTGTCGACGCGACCGCACCGGTCGTGCCGGTTAGCGCGCCTGACACGGGGGCCACGGTCGTGGAGGTGGTGGCATCCGTTGTTGATGCGGTCGACGTCGGCGACACCGGCGTCGTTGCGGGTGCGGTCGTCGATGATGTCACTGGTGGCGCAGTTGTCGGAGGCACGGTCGGCACAGTTGTCGGTGCCGGCGTCACGGAGAGCGACGCCACCGTCGCCGGTGCATCACGCGCCGTGTAGTCGGCGCCGCCCATGCCCAGCTGGCCGGCCGAGTTGTCCCCCCAGCAGCGCACCGCACCGGACGAGAGCACTGCGCACGCGTGCGCACCTCCCGCCACGATGTCCACGGCCGTGCCGCCCATGTTGCTCACCTGCGCGGGTGCAAGGCGCGGCGAGCCCGCTGTTGCGTCACCCACCTGGCTTGCGGTGTTCTCGCCCCAGCACCACACCGCGCC
>SXYT01000090.1 GCA_005788205.1 Actinomycetota bacterium
AGTTCTTCTTCCGCACGACCGACGTGACCGGCACGGTCGCGTTGCCGGCGGGCACCGAGATGGTGATGCCTGGTGACAACGTGACGATGACGGTGGAGCTGGGCAAGCCGATCGCGATGGACGAGGGTCTGCGTTTCGCGATCCGTGAGGGTGGCCGTACTGTCGGTGCTGGCCGCGTCACCAAGATCATCAAGTAACGATCATGGCAACGAACAGCATCCGCATCCGCCTCAAGGCATTCGACCACGACCAGCTCGACAAGTCGACGCGCGCCATCGTGGAAACGGTGACCCGCACGAACGCGAAGATCCGTGGCCCCATCCCGCTGCCGACCGACAAGCACCGCTTCACGGTCATCCGTGGTCCGCACATCGACAAGGACTCCCGTGAGCACTTCGAGATGCGCATCCACAAGCGCCTGATCGACATCGTCGACCCGAACCCGAAGACCATCGACTCACTGCAGCGCATCGAGCTGCCGGCGGGCGTGGACATCGAGATCAAGATCCAGGGCTGAGTCCGGCAACGCGGCACGGATCCACGATCGAGAAACGGGGCGGCCTGCGGGTCGCCCTTTTTCTTTCCTGATTCTTGCCGTTCATGCGTGGGACTTCTCGCCGCGACGAGATAGATAAGGGTCCATGAGTTTCGCCCCGGACTGGATCAACACACCACCGCAGTTGCCGACCGAGCCCACGCCCCGCAGGAAGGGACGCGCCGGGTCGCTGCTTCTGGTTCTCCTCGTCGGGCTGGCGGGGGGTTTTCTCGGCGGCGCGTTCGCTGCCGGGATCACGGACGGGATCGCCGACTCCTCCGACAGCCCCGTCGTCACGGCCCCGAAGGTGGACCAGGCCAAGGTCGGCGACACCCCCGTCGCCAAGGCCGCGGCAGTCATCTCGCCGAGTGTCGTCACCATCGACAGCCTCGCTCCCGACGGCGAGTCGATCGGCACGGGCATCATCCTCACCTCCGACGGTGACGTCGTCACGAACGCCCATGTCGTTGAGGGTGCAACCGAGGTGCGCGTGGTCCTGAACGGCGAGACCGAGCCCCGCAAGGCCAGGGTCCTCGCGGCTGATGCAGGAAATGACCTCGCACTCGTGCGCATCGACAACATCACCGGGCTCACGGCCGCCACCTTCGCGGACCCCGACAGCCTTGCCGTCGGCGACCAGGTTGTCGCCGTCGGCTACGCACTCGACCTGGACGGCGGTGCGAGCGTGACCAGTGGCATCATCTCTGCGCTCAACCGCACCCTGCAGAACGAGGACGGTGCGCTGAACGCCCTCATCCAGACTGACGCCGCGATCTCCTCGGGCAACTCCGGCGGTCCGCTCATCAACATGGAGGGTCAGATCGTCGGTGTCAACACTGCCGTCTACCGCAGCACGGAGACGTCCTCGGCCAACAACATCGGCTTTGCGATCGGCGTCGGCGAGGTCAAGCGCGTCATCGAGGTGCTGCGCAAGGAGGCCGGGGGCGAGAAGAGGGCCCAGGGCTACCTTGGCATCGCACTGTCCGACCGCACCGATGGCGGTGTCGGCGCGGTCGTCAGCGAGGTCGCCGCCGGCTCACCGGCGGAGACCGCAGGCTTGAAGGTGCGCGACGTCATCCTCCAGCTGAACGACCAGCCGATCACCGGTCAGGGTGCGCTGATCGGGATCATCCGCGACGCAAGCCCCGGAGAAAATGTCGAGATCGTGATCGAGCGTGACGGTGAGCGAATCACGGTGAGGACGGAACTGGTCGCGCGCCCGAGCGAGTGAGTCTCAGTCGAGACGCACCAACGGGAAGCGCACGTCGTCCAGCAGATCACCGTCGGCCAGGCCCTCCGGCTCGAACGGCGGGCTGGTCCTCCATGGTCGGGTCACCCAGCGCACGTCGTCGCCCACGTAGCGGAAGCTGACCACCCGCCGTCTCAGTGGGTGGCCCTCGGTGCCCGGTGCGCCGTGGAGCGTGCGGAAGTGGAATGCAACGATGTCACCCGGTTCGGCCGGGCACACGATGGTGTCCCCGATCGCCTCCAGTTCGGCGGATGACGGGAAGGTCTCGAAACCGTCCGCGGCCGCGACATAGGGCGAGTCGTCGACGAACCGGTTCGGGATGAACCTGCGCGCCACCAGGTGACTGCCCACGATGCACCGCAGGGCGACAGCGGGCGGGACGGGGTCGAGCGGGACCCACAGGCTCACGTTGTCCATCCCCTCGACGCCGTAGTAGGGATCGTCGTGGTGCCACGGGGTCACAGTCACCGTGCCCGGCTCTTTCACGAGCACGTGCTCGTGAAAGAAGCGCGGGGACGACGTGCCCGTCAACTCCCCGGCGATCGCCGGGAGGGCACCCTGCAGTGCGGCGCGACGGAACTCATCAATGCGTCCCCAGTTGACGTAGTCGTCGAAGAAACGTCCGCCCGACTCCCCGGGTGCGTAGTCGTTGGACCACGGGCCGGGGGCTGCCAGGTTCGCATCCACGCCCCGGGAGATCGTCTCCAGGTCCGTGGGTGACAGGACACCGCGGAGCACCACGACCCCGTCACGACGGTACGTCTCGGTGGACCCGGCGGGGAGAACCATGGGGACATCGTATGGTCACCCCGTTGGGGCCGGTGGTGCCGCCGGTGGCATGATGTCCCCGGGGGGATCAGATGGACATGCATTTTGCGACTCTGTGGGAGGCCTATGCGGACGCCATCGGCGACGTGCCGGCCGTGATCATGGGTGACAGGCGCTTCACGTGGCGTGAGTACGACGAGCGGGCGGCCAGGGTCGCCGCCGCCATGACGGCAGCCGGGCTCGGCCCGGATGACAAGGCGGGCCTGTACCTCTACAACTCGAACGAGTACCTGGAGGCGCACTACGCCTCGTTCAAGCAGCGAATCGTGCCGATCAACGTGAACTTCCGGTACCTCGGCGGGGAGCTCGAGTATCTGCTCGACAACGCCGACTGCCGCGCGCTGTTCTACCACTCGTCCCTCGCTGACCGTGTCGCCGAGGTGGTCACGAAGCTCCCGAATCTCGTGCTCATTGTCGAGGTCGATGACGGCCCGGCAACCGCCGACGTGCCGGGAAAGGTGATGTACGAGGATCTCGTTGCCGCCCACCCGCCTGCACCGCGGATCGAACGCAGCCCCGACGACATCTACATGCTTTACACCGGTGGCACGACTGGAATGCCGAAGGGCGTGATGTACCAGATGGGTGACATCACCCGGGGCCACGCGGCGAACGGTGCGGGCCAGGTGGGTCTGGAACTCGGCGAGGACTGGCACACGCTGGTCGATGACGTCACCCGCGCCCGGGCAGAGACGGGGCCGTTCGTGTCCGTGCCCTGTTGCCCGGTGATGCACGGCACCGGCATGTGGATCGGGGTCACGATCCCCCACTGCGTCGGTGCCACGGTCGTCCTCCTCACGGACCGCAAGTTCGACGCGGATGAGTTGCTCAGGGTCGTGGAGCGCGAGAACGTGAACATGGCGGTCATCGTGGGTGATGCCTTCGCCCGTCCGATCGCTGATGCACTCGACGCCGCAGCCCGTGAGGGCAGGTCCTGCGACACATCGTCGCTGACACGGATCGTGTCCTCCGGTGTCATGTGGACGATGGAAGTGAAGAACAGGCTGCTCCAGCACGTCCCGCAGGCTCTCCTCATCGACGCGATGGGCAGCACCGAGGGTGCGATGGCCGTGAGCATCGCGGCAAACGGCATGCCGGCGGAGACGGCAAAGTTCGCGATGAACCCCACCACCAAGGTGTTCGACGATGACGACACGGAGGTGGTGCCCGGTGACGGTCGCACCGGGAAGGTCGCGAACGGCGGCCTCACCCCGGTCGGCTATTTCAAGGATCCGGAGAAGTCGGCGCGCACGTTTCGCGTCATCAACGGCGTGAGGTACTCGTTCCCCGGTGACCTCGCCACGTTCGACGAGAACGGGCAACTCGTCCTCCTCGGCCGCGGCAGCCAGGTCATCAACACGGCAGGCGAGAAGGTCTTCCCTGAGGAGGTGGAGGAGGCTGTCAAGAGATTCGCCGGTGTGCGCGACTGCCTGGTGGTCGGGCTCCCTGACGACAAGTTCGGCCAGCGTGTCGTTGCTGTCGCGTCACTGGAACCCGGTGCATCCGCTTCCGAGGCCGACGTGATCGCTTTCGTGAAGACCCAACTCTCGGGGTACAAGGCACCGAAGGGTGTCGTCTTCGTGGCCGACGTGCCACGGGCCCCGAACGGCAAGGCCGACTACCCGGGAGCGAAGACACTCGCCGAGGACGCCCAGTAGGGGCAGGGCCGCACGATGCAGCATCTCGACGTGCAGCTCGGTGGAGCCCGGCCGTTCGGGCTGGGCTACTGGCCGATGCCGGAGGATGCGCCGGGTGTCGCGATCCCGCGCGAGGACGTGCGCATCGTGTCGCCGGACGGCGCACTGGTGCGCGGCATGCTGTGGACCCCGCCGGACGGCAAGTGGAAGACGGCAGTGATCCTCAGTCACCCCCGCGGCGACTTCACGGTGCACTACGCGTGCCCGTTGCTCGCGGCGGCCGGGTACGCGGTGCTCGGTTTCGGCACGCGCTACATGAACAACGACACCGACTGCCTGCACGAGAACTGCATCGTCGACGTGAAGGCCGCACACGACTTCATGGTCTCGCGGGGTGCGGAGGCGGTCGTGCTCCTCGGGAACTCGGGTGGCGGCTCGCTCATGGCGATGGCGAATGCCGAACTCGGGATAGGTGACGGCTGGATCGGCATGGCGGCCCACCCGGGGGAGGGGGTGTTCATGCTGCAGGTCATCGACCCCTCCGTGGCCGATGAGGCTGACCCCTTCTCGCGTGTCCCCGAACTCGACATGTACAACCCGGACAATGGCTGGCGTCCCTGGCCGGAGCCGTGTTCCTACGACCCAGGGTGGCTGGCCACCTACAGGGCAGCCCAACGGGACCGTGTGGCCCGCCTGGATGCGGTGGCCCGACAGTCCCTCGTGGATGCCGAGACAGCGGGGGCGGCCATGGGGGGTGTTCACAAAAGCACAAGCCCACAGGAGTGGCGTGAATTGAGGGCCAGGCGGGTCTTTGCCAAGTACTTGACCATTTACCGAACCCTGGCCGACCCTGCGTACCTGGACCTCTCGATCGATCCAGATGAGCGCCCAATGGGGTCACTTTTCGCCTTTCCGGACCCGTTTGAGGCCAATTACGGCCGGGGCGGCCTGGCCCGGACCATGACGGCACGGGGTTGGCTGTCCACTTGGTCCGGACTTTCCAGCCATGCCCGGCTGGCCGACACCATGCCGAAGGTCAAAGTGCCCACGATCCTTGTCCACCCCACGGCCGACACCGAGATCAGGGTCCGCCAGGCCATGGAGATAGTGCAGAACGCCGGCGCGCCGGACACCACCTACGTCGAGATGAAGGGCGCTCCCCACTACCTGGAGGGCCACCGAAAGCCCGCCATGGACGCAGTCATCGACTGGATGAGAGCCCGTTACCCGCTCTGAACCCGCCCCTTGAGGGGTAGCGGGCGCAGGAAAGCGCCGATAGCGTTCCAACTCCGTGCGATTCGGGCCCCGGCCCGGAAAGCAAGTTCGATCGTCGAGACATCAAAATCGACGTCCGTGAAGGCCGGCCCAGCCGGAACCACACGGCACAACCCAGAACAAGTGCTCCGTTGGCTCCACAGCCCGCGGAGCATTTGCGTGAAGAAGCAAAACGAGAAACGCCATGGCACAAAAAGCGATCGTCGGCGAGAAGGTCGGCATGACACAGGTGTGGGGGGATGACCAGCGCGTCATTCCCGTCACCGTGCTGCGCGTCGAACCGGCACGAGTCGTCCAGGTGAAGACCAACGACCGTGACGGATACAACGCACTGCAGGTCACATACGGAAGCAAGAAGGCTGACAAGCTCACGAGGCCGGAGGCGGGTCACTTCGCCGCCGCCAACGTGGAGCCCGGGCGCCGTCTCGTCGAACTCAGGCTTGAGTCCGTCGACGGTTTCGAGGTCGGCCAAGAGATCGGCGCGGACACCCTCGCGGCCGGCGAGAAGGTCGATGTCACCGCAATCAGCCGCGGCAAGGGTTTTGCCGGCGGCATGAAGCGCCACAATTTCAGCGGCCAGGGTGCCAGCCACGGCAACCACAAGCACCACCGTGCGCCGGGCTCGATCGGCTCGTGCTCGTTCCCGGGCCGCGTGTTCAAGGGTCTCCGCATGGCGGGTCACATGGGCAACGAGCAGGTCACCACGCTGAACCTCGAGGTCGTCCAGGCAGACCCGGAGCGTGGCCTCCTCCTCATCAAGGGTTCGGTACCCGGCCCGAACGGCGGCGTTGTCATCGTGCGCAACGCAGTGAAGGCGAAGTGATCAACATGGCATCAGTCGACGTCAAGAACGCAAGCGGCAAGAGCGCAGGCTCGGTCGACCTCGCGGACAGCCTCTTCGGTGTCCAGCCGAACGTGCCCGTCATGCACCAGGTCGTGACCGCCCAGCTCGCCCACCGTCGCTCCGGCACGCAGAGCACGAAGACCCGCGCAGAAGTCGCGGGCGGCGGCAAGAAGCCGTTCCGCCAGAAGGGCACCGGCGGCGCCCGCCAGGGCTCGATCGTGGCCCCGCACTACTCGGGCGGCGGCATCGCGCACGGCCCGAAGCCGCGCAAGTACACCCAGCGCGTGCCGAAGAAGATGGTCCGCCTCGCACTCGCCTCGGCACTGAGCGACCGCCGCAGCGAGGGCCGTGTGGTCGTCGTCGACACATGGGGCTTCAGCCAGCCGAGCACGAAGGACGCCGTGAAGGCGCTCGCGGCACTCGGTCTCACCGGCAAGGTGCTAGTTGTCGTCAATGCCGCCGACGAGACCGCCGTGAAGAGCTTCCGCAACATCCCGGACGTGCAGATCATCATCACGGGCGAGCTCAATGCCTACGACGTTCTCTGCAACGACTGGGTCGTGTTCGCCAAGGACAGTCTCCCCGCACAGAAGGATGCGTAAGCGATGAAGGATCCCCGCGACATCATCATCCAGCCCGTGGTCTCTGAGAAGAGCTACGGCCTCATCGAGCAGGACGTCTACACCTTCCAGGTGCACGTCGATGCCACCAAGCCCGAGATCCACGATGCCATCGAGGCAATCTGGGGCGTGAAGGTGCTGAAGGTGAACACCCTCAACCGCAAGGGCAAGGTCACCCGCACACGCAACACCAACCGTCATGGCCAGCGCCCGAACACGAAGCGCGCCATCGTCACCCTCGCAGCGGGAAGCAAGATCCCGCTGTTCGAAAGCTGAGAACACCATGGCAATCCGTAAGCGCAAACCGACCAGTGCCGGTCGCCGTTTCCAGACGGTGTCCGACTTCAGCGACATCACCAAGTCGACCCCGGAGAAGAGCCTTCTCGCCCCGAAGTCCTCAAGTGGTGGGCGCAACTCCTACGGCCGCAAGACCGCCCGTCACCGTGGCGGCGGCAACAAGAACCAGTACCGCATCATCGACTTCAAGCGCGTGAAGGACGGTGTGCAGGCCAAGGTCGTCGCCATCGAGTACGACCCGAACCGCACCTGCCGCATCGCGCTCCTCCACTACATGGACGGAAGCAAGGCGTACATCCTGGCCCCGAAGGGTCTCGAGGTCGGCATGCGCGTGGAGAGCGGGCACGGCGCGGACATCAAGCCCGGCAACGCCCTGCCCCTGCGGTACATGCCCGTCGGCACCGTGGTCCACAACGTGGAACTGCGCCCCGGCCAGGGTGGCAAGATCGGCCGTTCCGCCGGGATGGCCGTCCAGCTGGTCGCCAAGGACGGCGACTTCGCCACGCTGCGCCTTCCTTCCACGGAGATGCGCCGTGTGCTGCTCGACTGCCGTGCCACCGTCGGCGAGGTCGGCAACAGCGAGCACGAGCTCATCAAGATCGGAAAAGCCGGCCGCAACCGCTGGAAGGGAGTGCGCCCGCAGACCCGCGGTGTCGCCATGAATCCCGTCGACCACCCGCTCGGTGGCGGCGAGGGCAAGACCTCCGGTGGCCGTCCTGCGGTCTCGCCGTGGGGCAAGCCCGAGGGCCGCACCCGCAACAAGAACAAGTCATCCCAGTCGCTCATCGTTCGCCGGCGTCGTACTGGCAAGGGACGGAGGTAATCCATGTCACGCAGCCTCAAGAAGGGCCCGGTCGTCGACGAACACCTGCTCAAGAAAGTCGACGCTGCCAACGCGTCGGGCGACCGCAAGGTCATCAAGACATGGTCACGTCGTTCGACGATCGTTCCCGACATGGTCGGTCACACCATCGCGGTGCACGACGGCCGCAAGCAC
>SXYT01000091.1 GCA_005788205.1 Actinomycetota bacterium
CGAGCCCGGCGGCGATCGAACGAGCCTCGCTGTCGGCGGAGTACCCGCCCTTCATCCTGAACGTGTCCTCTGCGCGCACGTACCTGCCCACGTTGCGCTCGCTCGCGTCCTCCTCCATGGTGATCCGCAGCTTCTCAAGCCGCTCGAGATCGGCGTCGATCTCCCGACCGGAGAGGATGTGCGAGATCGCGGTCCGGCCGTCGTCCACTGCGGTGCTGCGCGGGTCCTGGGAGAGGTACCCGAACATCCCGCTGCGCGTCACCTTGCCGGCAGCAGGGTCGTTGTCGCCGCCGAGCACCTTGAACATGCTCGTCTTGCCGGCGCCGTTGCGTCCCACGATGCCCACCTTGTCGCGCGCCATCACGGTGAACGTGGCGCCCTCCACCACGTTCTTGCCGCCGATCTCGACGGTGAGATTCTGCACCTGCAGCATCACTGCGGCCTGGTGGTCGTGGTCACGCCCGTCTGGGCGGGAACGGTGGTCACGGGCGCTGCGGGCGGCGCCGCGAGGGTGGTGGCAGGGGCAGTCACCGTCGGTCCAGTGACCGAGCCCGCAACGATGGAGGTGGTCGTGGTGGCCCCGCTCACGCGGGTGTCGTCGGTGTACACCGCCGTGATGCACCCGGGGGTGCCCTCAGGGGCCTGGCCGAGAGCCCCGGCGACCGACTTGACCAGAAGAGCCCGGCCGAGAACGGTCGGGTGCACGCCGTCGTTGTTCAGCACGCCCCGCTGCACCGATGCGGTGCCCCAGTCGAGCACGGACACGTGGTCATTCGAGCTCGCGAGCTCGCGGACGACGTCGTTCACGGCCTTCTGCGAGTCGCGGAACAGAGTGGTCGTGAGGAGCAGCGTGGGACGCGGGGCGAGGGACTCCACGATGCGCTCCATGTCCTGGCGGTAGCGGTCGATGCTCGCGCTGGGATTGGTGCCGAGAAAGACCACTGCGGCATCCCAGCCCTCGTAGATGCGCTCGCGCAGCACCTCGCGCCCGAACGACGCCGACTGGCCGGATTCGGCCTCCACCACGGTGCGCCAGCCGAGGGGCTTCAGTGCGTTGCACATCTCGTTGCCGTAGCGCGCGGCGGTCCCGGCGATGATGGAATCACCGATGACGATCAACCGGTTCCCGGTGGCCCTGGCGCCGATCAGGGCACCCTGCAGCCCGGGCACGGACAGATTGGCACCGTCGAGAGTGAGGCTCCCGCCGGGGCCGCCGGCGCCGGGGATGCGGCCGATGCCCGCGAGCACACTGTCCCCGGACGCGGAGGAACCCCCGCACGAGGCGAGCAGAGCCAGTGCTGCGGCGAGCACGACGGGGCGGGGGCGAACCGTGGGCATGAGTCCCACACGCTATTGGCAGGGTGCGCAGACTCCCCGTCACCCCCGCGGGATGGTTACTGCTGTCCGTCGCGCAGGGTCCGCAGTTCGTCACGGATCTCGGTGAGGAGTGCGTTCGTGGACGCCGCATCCTCCGGGGCGGCATCACCGTCCCCGTCACGGAACCGGTTGTAGAGCTTCACGACCACGAAGAGCGCCAGCGACACGAGGATGAAGTTGATGGCGGAAGTGGCGAATGCGCCCAGTTCGATGTGGCTGCCGTTGATCGACACGTACTTCTTCGAGAAGTCGGGCTGCTTGCCGCCGAAGATCGCCCCGTTGAGCCCGCCGAGGATGCCCGGCTGGGTCGCGCTGCCGGCGAAGGAGTCGACCACCGTCTTGAAGGCGGCGCCCATCACGAAGGCGACCGATAGATCCACCACGTTTCCGCGGTTGATGAACTCGCGGAACTCCTGCACGATCCCGCGCCTGGCGATTTTTTCCTTCGCCAGTTTCTCGACTCTCTCGATGATCTCGGCCATGCACCGAGACTATTCGGTGACGAGGTCGTCGAATCGGTCAACCCGCCGGAGCGAGGGGAACATCCGCCAGAACAACGCGACGATCCCGAGTGTGGCGATACCGCCGCCGACCACCGTCGCGGGCACGCCGACCGCCGCGGACACCGCACCGGACTCGAATGCCCCGAGCTCGTTCGACGCGCCCACAAAGACGCTCTCCACAGCCGAGACCCGGCCGCGCTTCTCGTCCGGGGTCACGAGCGGCACGATGGAGCTGCGGATGAACACGCTCACCATGTCGGCCGCCGACCCAATGAGAACCGCGACGAAGGCGACCGCGTAGCTGTGCGTGAGGCCGAGCACGATCGAGTGCACCCCGAAAACGGCAACGACAATGAAGAGGGTGCGGCCGACATGCCTGGTGACGGGGCGCGAGGCGAGGAAGATGGCCATGAGTGCCGCACCGATGCCCGCCGAGGCACGCAGCCAGCCGTAGGCGACGTCGCCGACGCCCAGACGCTCCTCTGCGATGACGGGCAGCAGTGCGATTGCACCGCCGAAGAGGACGGCGAAGAGGTCGAGGGAGATGGCTGCCAGGAGGATGGGCGTGCGTCGGATGAAGTGCAGTCCCTCCATTGCGATCCTCATCGTCGGGCGCTCCTTCTTCTGGAAGTCCGCCCCCGTGCGCGGCACCTTGATGGTGAGGAACACGAGCATGCCGACCGACATGAGCCCGGCCGACGTGGCATAGGCGACCCACGGCTCGATTGCGTAGAGGAACCCGCTCACGGCCGGGCCGACGATTGCCGCACTCGTCCATGTCGCCGACGAGAGGGCGATGACGCGCGGCAATCCTCCTGCGGGGGCGATGAGCGGGGGGATCGTGCGGATGGCCGGTGATGCGAACGCCCGCGAGACCCCGAAGAAGAACGCCACCACGAACATGAACATCGTGCCGGTCGGATCAGTGCGGGCATAGAACATGAACGCGAGGGCAGAGAGAACCTCCCCGAACTGGGCAACGAACACGACCTTCTTGCGGTCGAAGTGGTCGGCCACTGTTCCCGTCACGAGGACAAGGAGAGCAGCCGGGAGGAACTCGGCGAGGCCCAGCCAGCCGATGTCCAGTTCGTTCCCGGTGATGTCGTAGATGTGCTTACCGAGTGCAGCGGCCTGCAGCATCACACCCACTGTCATGGTGAACTGGGCGATGAGGAACGCAGTGACACCCGGTGACCGGAGGACCTCTCGGCCCGTCGGTGTCTGCACCGACGCCGCGTCGCTCACCGTGCGGTCCAGCCGCCGTCAACCACGACGGACTGGCCGGTCATGAACGAGGATGCGTCACTCGCCATGAAGAGGAGCGCACCGTCCAGCTCGTGCTCGGCGCCCATGCGCGGGATCGGCGAGTTCTGCTGCACGTATTTCTGCGAGCCCTCGTCGGTGTCCATGCCGGCGGTCATCTCGCTCAGGAACCACCCGGGGCACAGCGAGTTCACCCGCACCCCCTTGCGCGCCCACTGCGCCGCCAGTTCCCGCGACAATGCGATGACCGCACCCTTGCTGGCGGCGTAGTTCGCCTGCTTCACAGGTGTGCCGGCGACCATCCCCAGGATCGAGGCCACGTTCACGATGGCGCCGGACCGCTGGGCGACCATGTGCTCACCCACGAGCTTGCACAGGTGCCACACGGCGGTGGTGTTCACCTCGAG
>SXYT01000092.1 GCA_005788205.1 Actinomycetota bacterium
GTCAAGCCGGAGGTCGCGGGTTCGAGTCCCGTCGGGACCGCCATATGGCGGAAACGCACATATGTGCGTCGTCGCAGCAATGCGGTGACGGCACGGTCGAGTAGCTCAGTTGGCAGAGCACACGCCTGAAAAGCGTGGGGTCACCGGATCGACGCCGGTCTCGACCACCGACACGGCGGCCTTCGGGCCGCCGTTCTCGTTTGTGTCAGCCCTTGTTGTTGAGGCGCACGAGCGTCTCCTGGGCGACCGTGGCCACGTGGGTCCCGTCCTCAGAGAACACATAGCCGAACGCCAGGCCCCGGCCGTTCACGTAGGCATGACAGTTCATCTCGAAGAGGTGCCACTTCGTCATGTCGACGTCACGGTGGAACCACACGGTGTGGTCGAGACTGGCCGAGAAGAACGAGTCCTGCACGTTCCAGAAGCCCGCGAGCTCGGGCACCCCGTGGATGACCGCACCGGTGGGCAGGTCGTCGGAGAGATATGCGAGTGCGCACCGGTTCAGCAACTGGTTACCGCCGAAGTTCTCGGTGGTGCGGTACCACGACATCAACTGGCCGCTGCCGTCGCGGTTCCCGAACCGCCGGGACCTGTCCACGTCCTTCTGCTGGAACGCGCCCATCCATGTGTCCGCGAAGTCCGGGATGTCAGCCGGCATCGGCACACCCTCGGGCAACGGGACCGGCGAGGACTCCACCGATTCCTCGTGCACCTGGAAGCTGGCCTCCAGGTTGAGGATCGCCCCGAACGACTGGCGCGCCACCACGCGCCTGGTGGCGAAGCTGCGTCCGTTGCGGATGCGGTCCACCTCGTAGCGCACGGTCTCGGCGTTGTCGCCGCGGCGGATGAAGTACGCGCGCACCGAATGGGGCACGAAGCCCTCGTCCACGGTGCGTGTGGCGGCGACCAGAGCCTGCGCCACGATGTGCCCGCCGTAGAGACCGCCCCAGGGATACGGGTGGCCGGACCCCACGAACGCGTCGGCGCCGTGCTCGGTGAGCGCGAAGAGGTCCTGGAGGCTCACGGGACGACCAGGACCACGAGCACGTCACCGGAGACGTGGCTCTCCAGCCCGAGCACGAACATGAGTGCCGATTTCTTCATGGTGACATGTTCCCATCCGCACATGTCCGTGCGGCAATCAAGCCGATGACGGTCACGCGTCGTGCCGTGACGTGTCAGCTGCCGTACTCGAAACCGAGGTCGGGCGCGGTGAGGAGCGGTGCGTAAGTGATGCCGGCCTCGGCGGCCATCGCGGCGCACGTGCCACCACGGTCCACGATGACAGTGATGAGCACCACCTCGGCGCCGAACCCGCGCACCACGTCGACTGCCTCGAACAGGGACGTGCCGCGGGTGACGGTGTCCTCTGTGATGACGACCCTGTCGCCGGGCTGCAGAGCACCAGCGAGACGTCCGGTGACGCCGTGGTCCTTTGCCTCCTTGCGCACGCTGAAACTGCGCAGGTTGACCCCGCGCGTCGCGGCGACCGCGGCCACACCGAACGCAACAGGGTCAGCACCCATGGTGAGACCACCAATCGCGGTCGCGTCACCGGGAATGACCTGGAGTGCCGCGTCGGCGACGAGCACGATCCCGTCGGGGCGGCAGGCAGTCTGCTTCGTGTCGAGGAACCAGGTGCTCTTCCGGCCCGACTTCAGGGTGAAATCGCCCGTCTTCAGCGAGTGCCGGAACACGTGGTCGCGCAGTGCCGCACGGATGGGGTCAAGTTCGGGAAGTCCCTGCGGGGTATGAGAAAAATCAGCAGTCACTGATTGCATTCTACAAGCAGGCAGATGGAACAAAAGTCCCTAAATTGCGTTTCGAAACTTACGACTCGTCCCGCACTAGACGACTTCACAACAATTCATTACACAGACACCAGACGACACGGAACGAAGATGGCGACGAAGAAGACAGAAATGACTCAGGCCCACAAGAAGGCGCTCGCGAACGGAAGGGTAGAGGGCAAGATCATCCGTGAGTATCTCGAGATCATCGAGGCCACGAAGCCGCGGCGCGGCCGCAAGCGCACCCCCGAGTCGATCGCGAAGCGTCTCGCTGCAATCAACGTGGAGATGCGCTCTGCCGACCCGGTCACCAAGGTCCGTCTCGTGCAGGAACGACTGAACCTGCGCAACGAACTCGCCGGCATGAAGACCACTGCTCAGGTGAAGGCGGCCGAGACGAAATTCGTGAAGGTGGCCAAGAAGTTCAGCGACCGCAACGACATCACCTTCGATGCGTGGCGCGAGGTGGGCGTCAGCCCCGCCGTGCTGAAAAAGGCCGGGATCTCCGCCGAGTAGCCGGCATCCCTACAGGCTCACGGCGTCAAGGGCCGCGATGCCGAGCCCGGCGTTGCGCAGCACGCGCGCCGGGTCGAATGCGGCGTCAAGTTCGGCGGCACCGATGGTGACCCGCGGATCCGAGGCGAGGACCGAACGGAAGTCGGTGCCGTTGTCGATTGCCCTCGCCGCGCACTCCTGCACGATGCGGTAGGCGTCGTCACGCAGCATCCCTGCCGACACCATGGCCAGCAGGACTGACTGTGAGTACACCACGCCGTGCAGCTGGTCCAGGTTCACGCGCATCCTCTCCGCGTCGATCTCCAGGTTCGACAGCAGCGAGGTCATTCGGCGCGTCATGTAGTACGCGAGAGCGGTGGAGTCCGGCAGGACGATGCGTTCCGCCGATGAGTGCGAGAGGTCGCGCTCGTGCCACAGCGGCACGTCCTGCAGGCCGACCTGCAGGTTCCCGCGCAGAACGCGCGACAACCCACTGATGGTCTCGGCAGAGATCGGGTTGCGCTTGTGCGGCATCGCACTGCTCCCCTTCTGGCCCTTCGTGAATCCCTCGCGCACCTCGCCCACCTCGGTCCGCTGGAGGTGGCGCAGCTCCACGGCAATCATCTCGAGCGTGGTTCCCGCACTCGCGCATGCCCACAGGTACTCGGCGTGCCGGTCGCGGGCGATCACCTGCGTGGCCGGCACCGCGGCCAGGCCGAGACGCGCGGCGACGCGCTGCTCGACGACGGGCGGGATGTTCGAGTACGTGCCGACGGCACCGGACAGCTTGCACACCGCCACTGCGGTGCGCGCGGCCAGCATGCGTGACCGGTCACGGTCCACCTGCAGCGCCCACAGGGCGACCTTCGCACCGAACGTTGTGGGCTCTGCGTGGATGCCGTGCGTGCGGCCGATCATCACCGTGCCCGCGTGGCTGCGTGCCGTGGCCACCAGCACGCGGAGCAGGTCGGTCTGTACCGCGATGATGAGGTCAGCGGAGTCCCGGAGGGCCCAGCACAGGCCGGTGTCCACCACGTCGGTGCTGGTGAGCCCATAGTGGATCCATGCGCCTGCGGGCGCACCGATGGCGGCCTGCACCGTGTCCACGAACGCGGCGACATCATGGTTGGTGACCGCCTCTCGCTCCTCGACCTTGCCCACGAACGCCGCATCGACCACGGGCGCGTTCTTCCGGCATGCCACCGCGTCAGCCGTGGGCACGATGCCCTCGACCGCCATCTCCTCGGCGACAGCCAGCTCGATCTCGAGCCAGCGCGACATCTTGGCTTCCTCGCTGAACAGCACGTCCACCTGAGGTGACGAATAGCGGGGGATCATGCGCGCACCACTATCGAGTCGCGCGCGGGTCCTGTCCCGATGTAGGTGATGGGCACACCGGCCTCCTTCTCGATGATGTCGACCAATTGCCTCGCCGCTGCAGGGAGCAC
>SXYT01000014.1 GCA_005788205.1 Actinomycetota bacterium
GCGGATCGGCAGGATCGCCTGGGTGCGCGGGTCGCGCGCGTCCACGGCCGTGCCGCCGGCGGAGTCACCCTCCACAATGAAGAGCTCGCTCTCCTCGGCGTTGTTGCTGCTGCAGTCCTTCAGCTTGTCCGGCATGCCGGCGCCCGACAGGGCGGTCTTGCGGCGCACCGCATTGCGGGCGTTCTTTGCGGCCAGGCGGGCCTGGGCGGCCGCGATGGCCTTCTTCACGACCTTGTTCGCCTCGGTGGGGTTCTCTTCCAGCCACTCGGCGAGGTACTTGTTGGTGGCCTTCTGCACGAAGGACCGCATCGGCACGTTGCCCAGCTTGGCCTTGGTCTGGCCCTCGAACTGGGGCTCACGCAGTTTGACGGCGATGATGGCGGTGATGCCCTCGCGGATGTCCTCGCCGAGGAGGTTGTCGTCCTTCTCCTTCAGCAGGTTCTTGTCTCGGGCGTACTTGTTGAGCACGGAGGTGAGGGCCGTCTTGAAACCCTCCACGTGCATACCGCCCTCCGTGGTGCTGATGCCGTTGGCATAGCCGTGGATCCCCTCGTAGTACCCGGTGTTCCACTGGATGGCGACGTCCGCCTGCAGGCCGTCGTCCTCGTCCTCGTCCTCGAAGGCGGCGACCTTGGCGAAGAGTGACTCCTTGGAGGAGTTCAGGTGCTTCACGAAGTCGACGACGCCCCCCTTGTACTGGAAGGTGACTGTCTGCTCGCGCCCGACCCGCTCGTCAGTGAAGACGACCTCGAGGCCCTTGTTGAGAAAGGCCATGGTCTGGAGGCGCTCCATGACGGTGCGAGCCACGAACTCCGTGCCCTCGGACGCAAAGATCGCGGTGTCGGGGTAGAAGGTCACGGTGGTGCCGGTCTTGCGGCCACGGCCGGGAGTGGACCCGGTCTTGGCCAACTTGCTGACGGGCTTGCCGCCGTCCGCGAACTCCATGGTGTGGCGGTCGCCGGCGCGGTCGATCTCCAGCACGACCCGGGACGACAGGGCATTGACCACGGAGACACCCACGCCGTGAAGGCCACCCGAGACCTTGTAGCCCTCGCCCCCGAACTTGCCGCCGGCGTGGAGGACCGTGAGGACGACCTCGGCGGCGCTCTTTCCCTTGTGCGGCCCGGAGGGATACGGATCGACGGGGATGCCGCGGCCGTTGTCGTCGACCTGACAGCCGCCATCGGCCAGAAGGGTCACCCCGACCCTGGTGCAGAACCCTGCCATGGCCTCGTCGACGGCGTTATCGACGACCTCCCAGATCAGGTGGTGCAGCCCCGCAAGCCCCGTGGACCCGATGTACATGCCGGGACGCTTGCGGACAGGATCGAGGCCCTCGAGAACCTGGATGTCCTTGGCGCCGTAGTCCGCGGAGGGGTTCTTCGCGGATGCCTTTTTCTCTGCTGCCATGGTGCGTTTATTCTACTTAATGGAGTGTCGAACTAGCGGGAACGTCGCACCCTCACCTCGATGGAATCGACGACGTTTCCTGCGTGCTCGCACAATGTGGTGACCAGTTGCTGCTCGAGGAAACGCAGCTGGGTGGCCCATGCAGGTTCGATCACCTCGACGGTCAGTGTCTTGTCCTCCAGACGGACAGGCGTCACATTGTCGGCAATGGCATCTCCCACGATCACACGCCACCGGGCAAAAATGTCGTTCGCGGCGGGAGCATCCTTGCCGAGCGTGCGGCCGAGATACCTGCCGAGCAGTTCCCCGAGGGACCGAGGGGGACGCCCCGGCGGGATGTCGTCTATGTGCACGGGCTCGGGTGCGGCGGTGTCGTCGTGGGGGTCGTGCTCGTCGCTCATCGCGGCCCCCTCACCACAGCCCCACCGGAGATCGTGATGACCGTGTCGGGCATGGCTGCCGGCGGCAACGGGGACGCGGTCGTGATGATGACCTGCCCCGGGGGCAGGTGGCGCAGGAGGGCCTCGCAACGACGGGGGTCCAGTTCGGACAGCACGTCGTCCAGCACCAGGAGCGGGGTCTCCCCCACGTGCTCGGTGACCAACCTGTGCACCCCGAGACGCAGGGCAAGGGCGAGCGTGCGGCATTCCCCCTGCGAGGCGGTGAGACGGGCGGTCATCCCCTTCAGACCGATCTCCAGGTCGTCGCGGTGCGGACCCACGGTGGACACCCCGCGGCGCACGTCATCACTGCGCGACGCAACGAGGGCACCGGCGAGTCCGCCGTCGCGGCGCCATTCGGGCTCGTAGACGAGATCGATTGGCGTGGGTGCGCCCGCCAGCACTTCGTAGGCGGTGACGACATGCGGAGTGAGCCGGGCGACCAGCGTGGCGCGCGCGTGGCCGAGTCTGTCCCCCACCTCGGCGAACTTCTCGTCCCACACGTCGAGCGTCATCTCGGTGTCGGTGGTGAGTCTCCCGGCGGCCTGTTTCAGCAGCACGTTGCGCTGGCGCACCACACGGTCCACCTCCATGCAGAGAGCATCATTCCTCACGGCCAGCGCCACGAGTGCTTCGTCCATCAGGCCACGACGCACTGCCGGGCCTTCCGTGACGAGGTCGAGGTCGGACGGGGCGAACACCGTGGTCCGCACCACCCCGAGAAGTTCGCGGATACGCGGCAGACGCTGCTTGTTCACCAGCACCCTGTTGCGCCCCGCCCTGTTGATCTCTGCCTCCACGAGGATCTCGCGACCGTCGTCCTGGCAGATCTCGGCCCGCACGTAGGCGGAGTCGGCCCCCTCGCGCACGAGGGCATCGTTCGGGACCCCGCGGAAACTGCGCAGGGTGGCGAGATAGCTCATCGCCTCGGCGAGACTCGTCTTGCCCTGGGCGTTGTCGCCGACCACTGCGGTGACACCGGTGGACAGCTCGATTGTCTCGCGCGCGTAGTTGCGGAAGTCAGTGAGTTCGATGCGGCGAATGACCACACGACCCCCGGTCTCAGAGCCGCTGCGGCATCAACAGGTAGAGATACGTGTCGTCACCGACCGGCTTGATGATGGCCGGTTTGTTGGGGAGGCTGGTGGCGATGGACACTTCGTCGGTGCCGCACGCATCGACTCCACTCGCGAGATAGTCGGCGTTGAACGCCACGGTGATCTCCTCGCCGGTGAACTGCACGTCGACGTCCTCCACGCTCGTGGAGCCGTCCGGCAGGGTCACGGTGAGCCGCACACCTTCCTTCGACATGTGGATGCGAACGGGCGCGGTCTCCGATGCGAGCACGCCGGTGCGGCGCAGCGCATCAAGGATTTCCTCGCGGTTGATGACCGCGATGTTGGTGGAGTCCTTCGGGATGATGCCGAGGTAGGGCGGATACTGCGCGTTGATGAGCCGCGTGGACAGCGTCATCGTGGGTGTCTGGAAGGTTGCCTCGGTGTCACTGAAGCGCACGTTCACCTCGTCACTGATGTCAAGGAGGCGCTGCAGTTCCGCCAGTGCGCGGCTGGGGATGAGGAACTGGTCGATGGAATCGGCTGATCCACCGGGGAGATCGCGCATGGCCATGCGGTACCCGTCAGTTGCGACGAGGCGCAGGCCTGCATCGGTTGATGTCATCAGGACCGCGTTCAGGTGGTGCTTCTGCTGTTCCTTCGATGCGGCGAGCACCACCTGGCCGAGCGCGTGCTTGAACACCATGGACGAGATCGTGATGGCATCACCCGTGGGGGGTGACATGCGGGGGAACTCGACCGCGTTGAGTGTGGGGATTGTGAACTGCGACCGGCCACCGCTCACGGTGGCAATGTCACCCGCTATTTCGATGGTGACCTTGCCCTGCGGCATCACGCGCACGATGTCATTCAGGACGCGGGCGCTCACGAGTGCCTGGCCGTCCGTGTCGCCGCCCACGGTCAACTGGAACTGGATTGCGACATCGTTGTCGGTGCTGGAGAGCACGAGCATGTCGCCGGTGAGATTCATCTTGACGCCGGCGAGGGCAGGGGTCCCCGCATTGCGGGTGCTGGCGATACGGGCAAGGGCACCGAGTGCCTCTGCGAAAATGCCCTGTTCACTTCTGAATTTCATGACGCTCTCTGGGGTGTGCGGCGAGCCGGCACGTTCGCGCCGATCTCGTTCGAGTGTATTTCGTGGCGATTACCACAGCCGAGAGGTGTGTCATTCAAGGTAATAGTGGTAATAGGTGCTGTGGATTGTGGAGAAGGTGTCTCTGCGCCAGGCCTGTGCGGGAGTTGCCATGTGTGTTGTCGGGGCATGATCCCCACAGATTGCAGTTGTGGGATTCCGCCGCGTGTGGAAAGAGGCACGGTTGTCCACCCGTGTCCACCGTTCGCGCACATGTGAGTCCCCATGACGTCCACAGCCCGTTCAGGATTTCTTGATCTGGGTGATGATGTCGGTGACCTGGTCGAATGTGGCCTTGTGCTCGCGCATCATGCGCTGGATCTTGTCCACTGCGTGGATGACCGTTGTGTGGTCGCGGCCACCGAACAACCGGGCGATCGCGGGGTAGCTCAGGTCCGTGATGTCACGGAAGACGTACATGGCAATCTGGCGGGCCGAGACGAGCGGACGCTGACGGCTCTTGCCCTTCAGGGCTTCCACGGAGAATCCCAGATACCCGGCCATCTCGGTCAGAAGTTCCTCGTCGGTGCGGCTCTTGGCGGGGCCAGCCAGAAGGTCAGCCAGTTGAGCCTCCGCCATCTCGACCGTGGGGGTCTCTCGGGTCAAGTTTGCGTAGGCAGCCACCCGGATGAGGGCCCCCTCCAGTTCACGGATGTTCGAGGTGATGTTCGAGGCGATGAACTCGAGCACGTCGGCCGGCAGGGGCGTGTTGTCGCGTTCTGCCTTGTTGCGAAGGATTGCCAGGCGGGTCTCCACGTCCGGGGGCTGGATGTCCGTGATCAGGCCCCAGCGGAACCGGCCACGGAGGCGGTCCTCGAGGGTCGGGATGGCATCCGGGGTGCGGTCCGAGGAGATGACGATCTGCTTGTTGGCCCCGTGGAGGCTGTTGAAGGTGTGGAAAAACTCTTCCTGGAGGCCTTCCTTGCCCTCAATGAACTGAATGTCGTCGATGAGCAGCACGTCCACGTCGCGGTACCGGCGCTTGAAGGCGGCGGTGGTGTTGGTGCGGATCGCGTCGACGTACTCGTTCAGGAAAGTCTCGGTGGAGACGTAGCGGACCTCGTAGTGGGCGTAGTGCGCGTGCACGTACCAGCCGATGGCCTGGAGCAGGTGGGTCTTGCCGAGACCGGCGGATCCGTAGATGAAGAGAGGGTTGTACGACCGCCCCGGAGTCTCTGCAACACGGAGAGCGGCGGCCAGGGCGAACTGGTTGGAGGCGCCCTTGACGAAGTTGTCGAAGGTGTAGCGGGGGTTCAGGCCGACCGCAGAACCCTTGCCGTTATTGGGGATTGCGGTGATGACGGGCGTGTCAACTGCACCCGCCTCCGGGAGGTCCGTCACGGTCTCGGGAGCAAGTTCTGATACTTCGATCACGAGCTGGCGGTCGCTCTCGCCGATCTCGTCAAGTGCGTCGATCACGAGGGGACGAAAGGTCGTGGTGATGCGGTCGCGCACGTGGGCATTCGGGACACTGAGAACCAATTCGTCATCGTCGCTCGCGAGAGCGACCACGTCATTGAACGTCGAGTACCAGACACCTTCGGACACCTGTGCCTTCAGTAATTGTGCTGTCGCGTTCCAGACTGCTTCGTAGTTGCTCACCGGACTCCGCCTCCCTCATGTCCCCAGCACTATCCACAGGCTGTGGACAGGACCCCAGCGAGTGTGGCTGGGATTGGTGACCGTAGCAGGGTTGTGGATATGCCCAAAAAGCCGTGCAAGGACACGAGAACAGCCTCCCGCACAGGTTCCCCGAGAGGCCCAACTTTCGTGTTGCGAGGGTGGTGGAGGGGGGTCTTGTGGCCTAGCCTTTGGAGTCCGTCTGATGCGCGCGCTTGGCGAGCAGCAGGCTCTCATCCAGATCAGCCCTCCCCACCCGGAGCATGTACCAAGGAGGCGCGATGAAGCGCACCTTCCAGCCCAACAATCGACGCAAGGCCCGCAAGCACGGATTTCGTGCTCGCATGAGCACCCGCGCCGGACGAGCCGTCCTGAAGTCCCGCCGGGCCAAGGGCCGCTACCGCCTCAGCGCTTGATCGGCCGCATCCAGAGCCGTTCCGTCTTCACCCGCGTCCGCGCTGAGGGCGTGCATCTGCGCTCTGGAGTCTTGTCCTGCACCATGGTCCTTGATCCCACTCTCTCCCGGCCCCTCGTTGGCTACGCCCTCGGGCGTTCGTATGGCTCTGCTGTCAGCCGCAACAGGTTGCGTCGGCAACTCCGCGAACTCATCAAGGTTCGGGAAACCCTTATGCAGCAAGGGGTGTATGTGTTCGGGGCCAGCCCCCGCGCCGCCACTGTTTCATTTGAGCGCCTTGGCCGCGACCTTGACGGCCTGCTTGCCAAGGCCGCCACAGCAGGGGTCAAGTGATGTGCTCTGACATTGCCCCAGCGGTCACCCGGTCACCCGTCCAGCGCCTGATGCTTCGGGCCATCCTTCTGTACCAAACCGCCCGGGACGGACGCCCCTCCCCCTGCCGGTTCTGGCCCACCTGTTCGCACTACGGCTACGAGGCCATCGAGACCCACGGCGCTGCCCGCGGGGCCTGGCTGACCTTGCGTCGTCTCCTGCGTTGCCGTCCGTTTGGCCCCTCCGGGGTCGACCCTGTCCCCGACCCCCGACCCGGTCGCTAGAAAGGAATCCCCGTGTTCACACCCTTTGCCTGGCTGGTCGACACCTTCTACAGCTGGACCCACAACTACGCGATCGCCCTTGGCCTTGTCGCCGTGGCAGTGATGCTCCTCATCACGCCCCTCACCTTGAAGAGCACCAAGGGAATGCTCGAGATGCAGCAACTGCAGCCCGAGATGCGCAAGTTGCAGAACCTGTACAGGGGTGACCGCCAGCGCCTGAACGAAGAGATGATGAAGCTCTACCAGGAGCACAAAATCAACCCCCTGGCGTCCTGCCTGCCCCTGCTGGCCCAGATGCCGGTGTTCATCATCATGTTCCAGGTCATCAACGGCCTGACCCACGTTCCCGTTGCCGGCAAGGGTTTCCTGCCCAAGCACATCGACGAGTCGTCGGAGCTCTACCAGTCCCTGGTGGGCAAGACCGACATGAGGGCGTTCGGTCTTGACCTGGCCAGATCCCCGCTTGACGTGATCCAGTCGGGCTTTGTCGACGGACTCCCCTACGCGCTCATCATCGTGTTGCTGTGCGGCCTTTTCTTCGTCCAGCAGCGAATGGTCGCCAGCCGCACAACCAGTCCCACCATGTCGGCCGGCCAGGCCAAGGTCATGCAGTACCTGCCGGTGGCCTTTGCGGTCTTCCAGGTGTTCCTGCTCACGGGTCTCGTCATCTACTACCTGGTCCAGGCAATCGTGCGCATCATCCAGCAGTGGTACATCACCCGCCGCTTCTATGGTGACGGCAGCCTTGGTCACGCGGCCCAGGAAGCCAGCAAGAAGGCCCGTGAGATGAAAGACGACGAGTCCGCTAAGCCGAGCAAGCAAAAGAATGAACAATCGCAAGCACCCTCAAAGATTCAGAGCAAGAGAGTGACTGCACCGAAGGATCGTCCCACGCCCAGTGGACGTCCGAACCGGCCCACCCCGCCCGGCAAGCGCAACAAGTAGCGCCCCGGGCATCCCTCAACACGAAAGAACAAAAACTATGGAATGGGTAGAAACCACCGGGGAAACCCTGGAAGAAGCCAAGAATGTGGCACTCGATCAGCTCGGCGTGGCCGAGGACGAGGCTGAGTTCGAGATCATCGACGAGCCGCGACCTGGCTTGTTCGGTCGCACCCGTGGAGAGGCCCGCGTGCGTGCCCGCGTGCGTCCCTCCACTCCACGCGGCAAGACGGAGCGTCGTGACCGCAATGGCCGCGGTGAGCGCAGCGAGCGTCGTGACGGCAACCGTGACCGCGACGGCAATCGTGACCGTGGCGAGCGCAGCGACCGCAAGCCACGCGGCGAGTCGCGCTCGCGCGACGAGGCCCCTCGCCCGCCCCGGGAGAAGGTGGATGTTGACCCCGCAGCTGTTGGTGAAGCGGCATCAGAGTTCCTGAGCGGCTTGGTGAAGGCTTTCGGTACGACTGGTCAGGTGGTTGTCAGTCGGGAGGAAGAAGAGATCGAGGTACGGGTGGACGGCACGGACCTTGGCCTGATGGTCGGACCTGGTGGCGGCACTTTGCTCGCCATCCAGGACCTCACCCGCGTGGCCAGCCAGCGCCGGCTCGGAGACCAGGACACTCGTCTGCGGATTGACATTGCCGGGTACCGCGAACGGCGCAAGGCTGCACTCGGCCGGTTCGCCGAGAAGGTGGCCGAGGAAGTGAAGGCCACGGGTTCTGCCCGCCGGCTGGAGCCGATGAACTCGGCGGACCGCAAGATCGTCCACGACACGCTCATTGAGTTCGAGGGTGTGTCGACCCGCAGCGAGGGTGAGGACCCGAAGCGCCGCGTGGTGGTCGAGCCGGCCGCAGCCGAGTAGCCAGTACTGTGGGGGCGCAATGCCCGCCCCGCGCAAGACTCTTGACGACGTCCTAGGGGACGCCCAGAAATGGGGAACCCTGGGACGTCGTTCTATTTCCGAGACAATTGCCCACGCCCGGCAGTTCCTGGCCCCCCTGGAGGGTTGTGCCGGACCTGTGATGGATATCGGCACCGGGGCTGGGGTGCCGGGACTCGTGATTGCTGTTGAAAGGCCAGACCTTCAGTTGGTTCTGGTGGATCGGCGTGCCACCCGGATGGACGCATTGAGTCGGGGCGTCCTGGCGATGGGTCTGGGGGATCGCGTGGAAGTCATCACGGCCGAGGTTGAGGACCTGGGGAGGGACCCCGATCATGCCGGACGGTATGGAGCGGTCGTATGTCGAGGCTTTGGCCCACCCGAGGTCACGATGCGCCTGGCCAGACCCCTCCAAAAAAACGGAGGGACGATTGTGGTCTCAGAACCCCCCTCAGGGACCCCCTCACGGTGGAACCCTCAACTGCTGGATGAGCTTGGATTGGCCCTAGAAAATGGGCATCCAGGAGTGGCTGTTTTCCGCGCTATCTGACCCAAGCCCTTGTGGTGTATGGGGCCGGGATGTTTCACGTGAAACAGGTGAGGTTTCGAGAAGGTTGGGATGTTTCACGTGAAACATCCCGCGGGGGACTTCGGGAAGAGTTTCACGTGAAACATCCGGGTGGCCTCATCCACCCGTTATCCACACCCCCGAGGTACTCTGTCGCAAGTGGGACAGCATGCTGTCGGGTACCCTCTCCGACCACCTCTCACGGAAAGTAGGACATTGCCATGAGCGCTGCGGTCATCGCCATCTCCCTTCAGAAGGGCGGAGTCGGCAAGACCACCACGGCTATCAACCTGGGTGCTGCCCTGGCTGAGCTGGGGTTTCGCACGCTCATCATTGACCTAGATCCTCAAGGCAACGCATCCTCTGGTCTCGGCGTGCACCCCCCTGAGGACGCCCCCACTATTGCCGAGGTGCTCCGCCGGGAGGAGACCCTGGAGAACATTGTCGAGCCAACCGCCGAGAAGAACCTCTTCGTGGCCCCGGCTCCGACCGGGCAGATGCTGGCCGAGGTGGAGGCTCAGTTGGTGGCGGAGATGTTCCCTCAGCCCCGTCTCAAAGACGCAATTGATGCCTGTCGGGACGACTGGGATTACGTCTTGCTGGACTGTCCTCCCACTCTCGGTCGGCTTACCGTGAATGCCTTTATGGCTGCCGATGAGGTCCTCGCCCCGGTCCAGTGCCAGTACTTTGCGCTGGAGGGACTGCGCGACCTGACCGCCGTCGTGCAGCAAGTGAAGTCGGCGCTGAACCCGAATCTCGAGATTGGCCGCTACTTGCTGACCATGTCGGAAGGAGCCAAGAAGTTGTCCCAGGAGGTCGAGGCTGACATGCGCCAGGCTTACGGGTCCAAAGTGTTCAAGAACGTGATCCCGTACAACGTGAAGCTGGCCGAGGCCCCGAGTTCGGAACGCTCGGTTCTCAAGCACGCATCCACATCCAAAGGGGCAAAGGCGTATCGCGCCGTGGCAAAGGAGCTGAGCAATGGCCGATCGCCGAAAGCTAGGTAGGGGACTGTCCACCCTCATCCCCACGGAAAAGCCAAAGGGACAGGGGTCGCCAGCACCCGCCCGTCCAGCGAAGAAGGACGAAACAGCGCGCAAGAAGCCTGAGCCCTCTGTCGAGTTGCCCGACTCGGCGTTGAGGGATGTGCCGGTCGATGCGATCTCGCCAAACCCTCACCAGCCACGGCAGCACTTCGATGATGTTGCTCTTGCTGACCTAGCGAAGTCTGTTGCCGAGATCGGCGTGCTCCAGCCGCTGTTGGTGCGTGAGACTGCGCCCGGCCGCTACGAATTGATCGCAGGTGAGCGCCGATGGCGGGCCGCCCAACGAGCAAAACTCACGAC
>SXYT01000093.1 GCA_005788205.1 Actinomycetota bacterium
CCGCAACGGCCGCACCGCAGAGCCCGTGCGCGAGTTCACCATCGCCTCCACGCTGCAGCGCATGCTCCAGGACGTGCTGGCCGTCGGCAACGACATCGACTGGCTGCCCATGCGCGCGGCCGGGCTCAGCCTGGTCATCAGTGACGTGACCATGTCGGGCGCGTAGGCAGGAGCATCACGTGGGCACGCCGCAGGCCGCAGCAATCGAGAGGCACCCGCACCTCGCCCACCCGACCGCGCCGGGGCACGTCCGCGTGGACATGCACAGCCACACCATGTTCAGCGGGGACTCCACCACCACGCTCGACGAGATCGTGGAGGCCGTCACGGAGTCCGGCATCGACGTGCTGTGCGTGACCGACCACAACGCGCTCGAGGGCGCCCTGCGCCTGCGCACGCTGCTGGAGGACGCCGGCATCTGCCGCGTGGTCGTGGGCGAGGAGGTCAAGACCCACACCGGCGAGGTCATCGGACTTTTCCTCACCGAGCGGATCCCGTTCGGCGAGACCGCGGTGCGCACCTGCGAGATGATCCGCGCCCAGGGCGGCCTGGTCTACGTGCCGCACCCGTTCGACCCCATGCGCCGCAACATCACCGAGGAATCGCTGGTTGACATCGCCTCGCGCGGCCTGGTGGACGCAGTCGAGGTGCACAACTCGAAGACCTCGCTGCAGTCCCTGAACGCGAAGGCCGAGCAGTTCGCCGCCCACCGTGACCTCGCCATGGGCAGCGGCAGCGACGCCCACGTGCCGCACGCGCTCGGCAGCGCGTACGTGGAGATGCCGGACTTCGACGGCCCGCAGGACTTCCTGGCGAAGCTCCGCGAGGGCCGCGTGGTCGGGCACCACTGGGACAAGGCGCGCCCGTGGACGCCGCGCATCGTGCCGTCCGTCTCGAACGACTCCATCTCGCCCAGCTGACGCCGGGGGAGGCACCGTGCTCAGCGGCCGGTGAGCACCGGCAGCACGCGGGGCCCGCGCACCTGCCCGTTCGCCCACGTCGTCTTCTTCGACGGGTCGAGCGAGTAGCTCGGGAACGCGCGCAGCCACTCCTGGAACGCCACGATCATCTCGAGTCGCGCCAGGTTCGAGCCCGCGCACCGGTGGATGCCGAGGCCGAACGCGACGTGCCGGTTGTTCTGGCGGTCGAGGATGAACTCGCCCGGGTTCTCGAACTCGGCGGGGTCGTGGTTCGCCGCGGGGAAGGTGACGAGCGTCTGGTCGCCGGCGTGCATCGGGCAGCCAGACACCTCCACGTCCTTCACGACCTTGCGCGCCATGGTGACCGGCGCGTAGTAGCGCAGCACCTCCTCGTTCGCGGTCTGCCACAGTTCGTGGTCGTTCGGCACCGCGAGCAGGCGCTGCACCTGGTCGTTGTGCTGGGCGAAGTGCCACAGGCCCGAGCCGATCGCGGACCACGTGGTGTCGATGCCGGCGACGATCTGCAGGCGCACGTAGCCGACCTTGATGTTCCAGTCGACCTCCTTGCCGTCGATCTCGGCGTTCGCGATCACCGTGAGCAGGTCGTCCTTCGGGTTCGCCAGGCGGTCCTTCAGGATCTCGCTGATGTAGGCACCCATCTCGGTCATCACCTGGATGCGCACGTTGTTGTCCTTCGGCGCCAACTGGAAGTTCTTGTAGATCCAGTCACGGAAGAGGTCGGCGTCCTCCTCCGGCAGGCCGGTGAGGATGCAGATGCCGTGCACCGGGATGTGCTGGCTGTACTGAACGGCGGCGTCCGCGGTGGGCGAATCCCCGATCTCGGCGATCAACTTGCGGCAGAAATGACGCAGGTCCTCCTCGGTGCCGGCGACGGTCTTCGGGTTGAACGCAGGAAGGATGAGGCGCCGGTGGCCGTGGTGGTCCGGAGGGTCGCTGGTGATCGGCGGGGCGGGGGTGCGGGGTGCGTCGGGCCTGCTGACGTTCACCCAGATCGAGGAGAAGTTCTCCGTGTCGTTCGCAATCTGGCGTACCGCCTCCATGGTGACGGGCATGAACGCACGGCCGTAGCGCTCCGTGGTGGCGACCGGGCACTGCTCGCGCACGTCGTTCCAGATGTCGATCGCGTTCTCGCCCCAGCCGTCGTCGAGCCAGTCCCAGTCGGTCAGCCAGCTGCGGACCGGCTCGGAATCGATGCGTTCAGCCCCGTATGCCATGTGATTCCCCCCGGATCGTGCGGACCTTTCCCACAGTATCCCTCCCGGGATGGAACCGACCAGCCAGTCAGTTCCGGCTGTTTCACCCCGTGGTGACGAGCCCGGATACGCCCATCTGCGCGGCGGAGGCGACCACGGGTGCCACCTCGGCGGGCACGGCGACCACGGGCCCCGCGGTGTCGGTACCCCCGCTGATGACGACCGCACCGGCGGCAAGCAACCGGCCGTCCGCCACCACGTCCACGGTGTCCCCCGCATGCACCTGTGGTGCCACGACATCGCGCGGAATGGCGACACCTCTCCATCCCGCCGGGATCGTCTCGGCGGTGACCGGGCCGCCGTGGCCGCCATCGCCGACGGCACACGCCACGAACTCGACCGGTCGGGTGCCTGCCGAACGCAGGATCGAGAACGAGACGAGCCCGGCAACCGACGCGAGCACGGCAACCAGCCACACCTGGCTGCGCCGGTGCACCAGCAGGCCGTGTGCCGCGCGACGGCAGAGAACGTGCGCCTGTGCCCGGGCCTCAAAGAGGAAACGGCGCAGGGGGGACGCCGGCGCGGCACCGTCCGAGGCGGGTTCGGGATGGATGTCCATGGGAAGCCTCATCGGCTCCCCATGTGTGCGGCCCGCGTCAGTCGGAGGTGCTGGGGGCGGGGGCCGCGGTCGACGTCGACTCCGACGACGATCCTGACGATGACCCCGATGACGACTCTGACGACGATCCTGACGACGAAGACGTCGGTGCGGTTGAGCCGCCCGAGTCGGTCTTGTAGAAGCCGCCGCCCCTGAACGTGACACCGATCGGGGTGAACACCTTCTTCACGGGGCGCATGGTGCCGTCCACGGGGTGCTCGGCCTCGGTGAGGGCATCATCAGTGAACGCCTGCTGCACCTCGATGGTCTCTCCCGTCTCGATGAACTTGTACACGTAAGTGGGCATGGTGGGTTCCGGGGGTGGAAGTGGTGGTCGTTGGGTGCCAAAGGGTAACTGGCTAGTTTGGGAATCCGTGAGAGCCCGCACCGCCGTCATCCCCGCTGCCGGGCTCGGGACCCGCTTCTACCCCGTGACGAAGGCGGTTCCGAAGGAGCTGCTGCCCATCGTGGACGTGCCGGCCCTGCAGATGATCATGGACGAGGCCATTGATGCTGGGTGCGACCACATCGTGCTCGTGTCCAGCCGGGGCAAGCCCGGCCTCGAGAACTATGTGACCCCGGACCCCGCAGTGGTCGCAAAACTGCGCGACCTCGGCCGTGACGCCGTGGCAGATCGTTTGGCGCGCATCGGCACCGACGTGCGGGTGACGATCACCCACCAGGAGAGCCCGCGGGGCCTCGGCCATGCCGTGGGGTGCGCGCAAGGGGCCGTGGGGGACGAGCCCTTCGCCGTGTTGCTGCCCGACGAATTGCGCGGTGATGCGGGCCTGCTGCGTCTCCTCATCGACTCGAGCGAGGCCACCGGGGCGAGCGCGATCGAACTGAAGCGCGTGCCGATGGACGAGGTGTCTGCGTACGGCGTGGTGAGCGTGGCGCCGGGTGCGCCTGCGGACGGCCCGTTCCATGTCACCGATGTGGTGGAGAAGCCGAAGAAGGAGGAAGCCCCGAGCGATCTCATCATCCTCGGACGGTACGTCCTGACGCCCGGCATCTGGGAGGACATCGCCGCGCTGCGGCCGCACCCGAACGGCGAGCTGCAGCTCACGGATGCACTGCTCTCCCAGACGAAACGCGTGCCGATCCTCGGCCACCTCACCACCACGGAGCGCTACGACACGGGGACACCGTTCGGTTGGTTGACCGCCGTCATCGACATCGCGCTGCGCCGCGGGGACACCGGCCCCGAGCTGCGCGAGTGGCTCTCCCGACGTCTCTGAACCCCGCGCGCGGCGGCGCGGTCAGTCCGGGTCGTCGCGCCTGAAACTGCCGTCCTCGTCGATCACGAAGCCGTGCTCGTCAACGGTTGCATCCGCGTCCGCACCGGTGACGAGCGAGGTGTAGCGCCAGCCGTGCGCCGCGGTGCGCGTGTAGCGCTGCGTGACCTTGGAGAGCGCGAGCGTCTCGACGTCCACGCTGACGACCTGGATGTCCGCGGTGTGCCCGACATGCAGCGGCAGGCGGTGCGTGATGATCGAGTTCGTGAACGGCGTGTTCACGAGGTCGATGTCGAGCGCACCGTCCAGTTCCGTGCGGTGCGCCCCGTTCATCTCGCCCCAGTGACCCTTGCCGTCGGTGGCGAGCCAGAGGTCCGCCTCCTCCATGTCGCGGAACAGGAGCATCTGCTGGATGCGCCACTGGGCCGACAAGCGGAACGCCACTGTCGCATCGTCGGCCTCGAGGCGCACCTCGGCCGTCCAGCCTTCGTTCTCCCACCGCACGTCCGCGCGCGACGAGGGCGAGCCGTCCCAGTGGTTCCAGACGAAGCTCCTGCCGGGCGAGGCGAGCGTCCGGTAGTTCGACATGGCAGAGGTTCTACC
>SXYT01000094.1 GCA_005788205.1 Actinomycetota bacterium
GCCGGGCAGTCCGCATCATGGTGGACAGCGCCCAGAAGTCGATGAAGCATGCAGGCCTGGAGGCACGGGACATCTCGCTCATCGTCCCGCACCAAGCCAACATCCGCATCATCAGCGCCGCCTGCGAACGGCTCGACGTGCCCATGGAGCGCGCTGCCACGGTCATCCACGAGACCGGGAACACTTCCTCGGCCTCCATCCCGCTCGCACTGTTCGACGCGGTCGATGCCGGTCGGGTGAAGAAGGGCGATCTCGTCCTCCTCGTGGGATTCGGTGCCGGCATGACGGCGGCGAGTGCGATCATCGAGTGGGGTGGCCGATGAGCCGCGTCGTGCTCGTCACCGGCGGCTCACGCGGGCTCGGCCTGGCTTGCGCGCGGAGATTTGCCGCCCTCGGGGACCACGTTGCCGTGACCTACAACTCGTCACCGCCCCCTGACGGACTCTTCGGGGTCAAGTGCGACGTGACGAGCACAGAGGACGTGGACGCGGCGTTCAAGGCCGTCGAGGAGAAATTCGGCCCGGTCGAGATCCTCGTGTCGAACGCCGGGATCACGAAGGACACCCTGCTCCTGCGGATGACAGAGGCCGACTTCGCCGCTGTGCTCGACGCGAACCTCACGGCCTCGTTCCGCGTCGTCAAGCGCGCGACACAGGGCATGCTCCGGGCAAGGAAGGGACGGATCATCCTCATGTCTTCGGTTGTCGGCCTTCTTGGCTCGGCCGGGCAGGCCAACTACGCCGCCTCGAAGGCCGGACTGGTGGGATTCGCCCGCTCGCTCGCACGCGAACTCGGCTCACGCAGCATCACGGTGAACGTGGTGGCGCCCGGCCCCGTGGAGACCGACATGACAGCCGCTCTCGGCGAGGAACGCCTGAAGGAACTGACGGCACAGGTGCCCCTGTCCCGCATGGCCACCGCCGACGAGATCGCGGGGGTCGTGGAGTTCCTCGCCGGCCCGGATTCCGGGTACATCACAGGGGCCGTCATCCCCGTGGACGGCGGCCTGGGCATGGGTCACTGACCCCGAACCCCGCCGGCGCCCGTGCGCTGTGCGAGACTGAAAACCGCCGACAAGGAGAGATCAATGAGCCAGGAACTGTTTGACCGATTCATCAAGTGCGCAGTCGACGCCCTCAAGGTCGAGGCCGACCAGCTGACCCGCGAGGCCCGTTTCAAGGAGGACCTCGACTCCGACTCCCTCGACTTCGTCGAACTGATGATGGCCGTCGAGGACGAGTTCGGCATCGACCCGATCGACGAGAAGGAACTCGAGGGCATCACCACTTTCGGGCAGGCCTTCGACATCATCATCTCCAAGCTCTAGGAGCAGCACGCCCCAATGCAAGGCGCAGGACACCGCGTAGCCATCACAGGACTCGGCGTTGTCGCGCCGTGCGGCATCGGCAAGGACGCTTACTGGCAGGGCCTTCTCGGGCCCGGCATCAGCGGCACGACCTCAGTCACGATCGCCGAATGGGACTCCGCCCCGTACTACGCCTCCCCGAAGGATGCCCGCAGAGCAGACAAGGTGGAGCAGTACGCAATAGCCGCCGCGCAGGAGGCCTTTGCCCAGGCCGGTGAAGTCGGGGTCGACCCCGCACGGTTCGGCACGATCTTTGCCACCGGCATCGGGGGACTCCACACCCTCGAGGAGCAGGTCATCGTGCGGGTGGAGAAGGGCGAGCGCAGGGTCTCGCCTTTTCTCGTGCCGATGATGATGTCGAACGCGTCGGGTGCCGCCATCTCCATGAAGTACGGCCTTCAGGGCCCGAACGAGACGATCTGCACCGCCTGTGCCGCCGGTACGCACGCCATCGGGTACGCCGCCCGCCTCATCGCCTGGGGCCGGTGCGACGCGGTCGCGACCGGCGGCTCCGAGTGCGCCGCGACTTCCACCTCGCTCGCGGGGTTCGGCAACATGACCGCTCTCTCCTCGACCGGCCGCAGCATGCCCTTCGACGAGGCGCGTGACGGCTTCGTGATGGGTGAGGGTGCTGCCGTCTTCGTGCTCGAGCGCTGGGACCTGGCGGTAGCCCGGGGTGCAACGATCCTCGGCGAGATCCTGGGTTCGGCCTCCAACGCCGACGCCCACCACATCACCGCCCCCGCACCGGGCGGCACCGGCGCCATCGCATGCATGCGCCTCGCCCTCGACGATGCGGGACTGTCCCCTGCCGACATCAAACTGGTCAACGCCCACGGGACGTCGACACCGCTGAACGACGCAGCCGAGGCCGCGGCCGTCACCGAGGTGTTCGGGGCAGAGGCAGTGGCCGTCACCAGCGGCAAGGGAGTCACCGGGCATGCCCTCGGTGCGGCAGGCGCACTCGAGGCGGCCCAGGTCGTTCTGTCCATGCAGCACCGGCTCATCCCGCCGACGGGCGGAACGACCTCGCTCGACCCGTCATTGAGCATCGATCTCGTCACCGGCGCACCGCGTGCATGGGAGCCGGGTCCCGCCATCTCGAACAACTTCGGGTTCGGAGGCCACAACGGCTCGGTGGTCATCGCCCCCGCGGGCTGAC
>SXYT01000095.1 GCA_005788205.1 Actinomycetota bacterium
CGTTCGAGCAGCGTGCCGAGTCGCCGCGTCGTCTCGCAGTGATGGTGCCGCTGCTGTCGGTGCTCGCCGCGATCGTGGCCGGCGGGATCTTCCTGCTCGCCACCGGCTACTCGCCGTTCGAGACGTACTCCAACATGCTGTCGGACGGGTTCTTCTCCTCAACCGGTATCACCGACACGCTCGGACTCAGCACAGTCCTCATCTGCACGGGCATCGCGGCCGCGTTCGCGTTCCAGATGAACCTGTACAACATCGGCGGCGAGGGCCAGCTGTACCTGGGCATGATCGGCGGGGCGTGGGCCGGGCTGTTCTTCGGCGACCGCCTGCCTGGATTCGTGATGATCCCCGTGGTGCTTCTCGTCGGCGCCCTGTGCGGTGCGCTGTGGATCGCCCTGCCGGCATTCGTGCGCGCACGGCTCGGCACCAGCGAGATCGTGACGACACTGCTGCTCACCTACATCGCGGCAAGCCTGGTGAACCACTTCATCTACCGCGCCGGCAGTTACTTCCGTGCCCCGACCACGCTGTTCCCGCAGGGTCGCCAGGTGCCTGACTCCGCGATGCTCTCCCCTCTCGGCGACACCACGATGTACCCCACGTTCTTCCTTGTGGTCGCTGTCGCGGTGTTCCTGAGATGGGTGGTGCGGCGCACGGAGTTCGGGTACCGCATCCAGGTCATCAGTGACTCGCCCCGCGCGGCGCGTTATGCCGGCATCAGCGCCGAGCGCACGACCGTGCAGGTGATGATGATCTCCGGCGCCCTCGCCGGGCTCGGCGGTGCCACGTTGATCGTGGGCACGTTCGGTCGCCTCGACCAGGGCATCGTCCTTCTCGGGTACGGCTATGCGGGCATCGTGATCGCGGCACTCGCCCGCAACAACATGGCGGCGATCATCATGAGCGGTGTCCTCTTCGCCGGCCTGCGCACCGGCGGCGACAAGCTGCAGATCTCCACGGACACCCCGATCCACATCGGCGTGATGCTGCAGGGGGCGATCCTGCTGTTCGCGCTCGGCGGCGAGGCGTTCCGCCGCTACCGCGTGCGCGTCGTGCGGACCCAGACCGTTGCGGCGCTGGGGGCGTCGCGGTGAACTCGAACATCTGGGTGCTGATGTCGGCCGACTCGGTCGCCCTCGCCACCACGCTCATCCTCGCCGCCCTCGGTGCGTTGTTCACGGAGCGAGCCGGCGTGCTGAACCTCGGCATCGAGGGCATCCTGCTCACGTCGGCCATCACCTCGTTCATCGCGGCGGACTCATCCGGCAGCATCTGGCTGGGTCTCGTCGTCGGGTCCGTGTTGGGGGCGGTGCTCGCGTCCATCCACGCGTTCCTCGCGGTGACGCTGCGCGCGAACCAGATCGTTTCCGGTCTCGCTCTCGTCATCTTCGGCACTGGCCTGGCCAACTTCCTCGGCAAGCCCTACGAAGGCAAGAACATCGAGACCAAGATCCTGCCTCTGTCGTTCGGCCCGCTGTCCGACATCCCCGTCGTCGGGCCGGTCGTGTTCGGCCAGGACCCCGTCACCTACTTCACGATCGCTCTCGCCCTCGCCTCGTCGTGGTACCTGTTCCGAACCCGGTCGGGCCTGGAACTGCGCGCCACGGGTGACGACCCCGCAACGGTCGATGCCCAGGGCCTGAAGGTCTCCACCATCCGCATCCGATACACGATGGCGGGGGGTGCGCTCGTCGGCCTCGGTGGCTCGTGGCTGATGCTCGCCGAGAGCGCCGCATGGCATGGTGCGGCCACCACGAACGGTGTCGGCTGGATCGCCCTCGCGCTCGTGGTGTTCGCCAGCTGGAGACCCATCCGCTTGATTGCCGGTGCGATCCTGTTCGGGTTCACGCTGCAGCTGCCGTTCACTCTGCAGGCCGAGAACATCACGTTCATCCCGCAGGCGTTCCTGCAGATGGTGCCGTATGCGGTCACGCTGGTGTCGTTGATCGCACTCAGCCGGCCGGGCTCCAGCAACGCCCTCGGCGCACCGCGTTCCCTGGGCACCCCCTTCGTCCGCGACGAACGCTGACCACCGTCACCCGACCCGCCACAGCGAGCCGTGGGGCAGGCCCACGCACATCACCGGGCTGCTCGGTCAGGCAGTCGACCGTGCCACTGGCGGAACAGGAGGGATTTGAACCCCCGGGCCTTGTGGGCCGTCCGCTTTCAAGGCGGGTGCATTAGTCCGCTCTGCCACTGTTCCGTGGCCCACGCTATCGGCGAACTTGGGAACGCAGGTCGCTGACCCAGTCGTCAGCGGACTGCCAACGAGCGTCAGCGTGCTCCCGCGCTGTGTGGGCATGCACCCCCGCCGCCGGGTACGACCCCAGGAACTTCACGTCGCCCTGCTTGGCGCGCAGCTCGCGCAGTGCGTCAGCCACCAGTTCGTCGTCGACGTGACCGTCCGCATAGATGATGAAGCAGTAGTCCCCGAGACCCCCGGCCTTCGTCGGCCGCGACGACAGCAGCGACAGGTTGATCCGCCGTGCCGCGAACTCCTGCAGGATCGAGATCAACGACCCCGGCTCGTCCGCGCGCTGGAAGACCACGATGCCTGTCTTGTCGTGACCTGTCGCGGCGGGGATGCCCTCGCGCGCCACCAGGATGAAGCGGGTCTGGTTGCCCTCGTGATCAGCGATGTTGCGCGCCAGCACGTCGAGGCCGTAGAGAGCCGCCGCGTTCGCAGGGGCGACGGCTGCGACCGCATGCTCCCCGTTCTTCACGCGCTCCCCCACGAGTCGCGCCGCGTCAGCCGTGCTGTTGGCGGCCGTCACATCTGCCGCACCCGCGTTCGTGCGCAGCCACGCCGCGCACTGTGCCGTTGCCACCGGAATGGAGAGCACCTCGGTGAGTGAGGCGATGTCGGTTCCCGCAACACCGACCAGACAGTGCTCGATGTCCAGCACCACCTCGCGCTGGATGAGCAGTTGATAGTCAAAGATCAGGGCGTCCTGGGTGAAGTTCACCGTTCCCTCGATCGAGTTCTCGATCGGCACGAAGCCGGCGTCCACCTCGCCCGCGGACACCGCGTCCAGCACGTCAGGCACGTTGCGGTACGGCACCAGTTCGTCCGCTGACAGGTCCTGCTGGGTCAGCAGGGCCTGCTCGGTGAACGTGCCGAAGGGTCCGAAGAACCCGATGCGCCGGGGGTTGTGTGCCACGGCTGGCAAGGCTACGCCGAGATGCCGCCCTCCATGAAGGTCTTTACGATCCCGGTGAGGGCATCCACGCCCAGCTCACCCGACACCCGGTTGCTCACGGTGCCGTCCGCATTCACGAACACCATCGTCGGGAAGCTCGTGCCCCCGTACGCGGCCATGATGTCGCCGCTCTGGGTGTCGGCGATCGTCTCCCACTCCCAGCCCTTGTCCACCAGCCACTGCGACGGCGGCCAGTTCGGCTGGTCGCTGCGCGAACTTGTTGCGACGCCCACGATGCGCAGCCCGGTCGGCACACCGACGGTCTCCGCCCACTCGATGATGCGCGGGATCTCGTTGTTGCAGTGCGGGCACCAGTGGGCGAGGAACACGAGCATCGTGGGCCTGCCCGATGCCGCCACATCGAGCGACACCGCCGACCCGTCAAAGTCGAACCCGTCGATCACCGGCACCTGCGCACCGATTGCCTCGTCCTGCACGCCGTCCTGCATCGGCGCAAGCGGCGCACCCTGGATGCGTGCGGCCTGGTACTCGGCCGGCTCGGCCTTGTCGGGCAGCGACCCGCCGGGGGCGACCGTGGTGGCGGCCCCGCCGGGGAACGTCACGTCAGGTGCGCCGTTCCCGCTGTTCGCCACCGCGATGACGAGAGCGACCGCAATCACCGCGGCGATGGCACCGCCGACCAGCCTTCCGGGGTTCTTCATTTCTTCCTTTCGGCGGCCATCACCACGATGACCGACAAGAACGCGGCACCCGCCATGAAGGGAAGGGTGACGAAACCGAACATGCGGAACCAGATCGTGGTGCACGGCACGTCGAGCGAGCACACGTCCGACTCCAGCGTGGGGAACCACTCCACCAGGTAGTGGTACGCCGAGATGACGAGGCCCACCGAGGCGAGCACCGTGACGTACGGCGCGGCCACCCGCTCGCGGCGCACCACGGCAACGAGCGACACGAGCGCGATCCCGTACATGCAGACGCGCTGGTACCAGCACAACTTGCACGGCGAGTAGTCCGCCACCTCGCTGAAGTACAGGCTGCCCAGCATCGACGAACCGGTCAGGAGCAGCGCGAACCGCATCGCGTGCTCACGGGCGATGCGCACGAACTCGGCCCCGGCCGGGGTGGCGCGGGCAACGGTCATGGATGCCGTGAGCACGAGTGCACCAGCGAGAGCCGCGAGCGCGAGCATCGCGCTGAACATCTGCATCGCTTCGGTGTCCACAGTTCCATTCTGCCGTGCCGCGGTGGCAGGATGGTGGGCGTGACTACGGCAACATCGGTGGGCATCGGCGCGCTCCGTGACATGCGCACCGACAGGC
>SXYT01000096.1 GCA_005788205.1 Actinomycetota bacterium
ATGACACGGGATTTCTCGACGTGGTCGATGCCCTCGAGCGCCTGCGTTTCGACAGCCTGTGGCTGAGCGAGCGCATCGGGGGCGAGGCTCCCGACCCTCTGGTGGCCATGTCTTTCGCGGCCGCTCGCACCACGAGGCTCAAGTTCGGCATGAGCGTGATGGTGCTCCCGGGCCGCAACCCGGTCGTGCTGGCGAAGGAACTTGCCACCCTCGACCGCATGTCGGACGGCCGGCTACTTCCCGCGTTCGGCCTGGGTGCTGCCGACCCGCAGGAACAGCAGGCCTTCGGTGTGGAGCGCGGGAAGCGGGCCAAGATGTTCAACGAGGCACTGGCCGTCGTGCGCAGCTGCTGGACTGACGAGACCGTCACCTTCCACGGCGACCACTTCCACTACGACGGCGTGCGGGTGGAGCCCAAGCCGAGGCAGTCACCTCCTGACGTGTGGCTCGGCGGGATTGCAGAGAGCGAACTGAAGCGCGTCGGCAGGCTGGCAGACGGCTGGCTGCCGAGTTTCGTGACGCCCGCAGACGCAGAGGCCGGGTGGCACACGATCACCACGGTCGCCGCCGAGCACGACCGCGAGATCGAGGATGAGCACTTCGGCGTGCTGATCCCCTATTCCCTCGGGCCGGCACCCGAACCCGTGCTCGCCGGGCTGCGTGCCAGGCGGCCCGACCTGGACGACATCTCACAGATAGTTCCCCAGGGCTGGGACGAACTCACCCGCACAATCAACAGGTTCATCGACGTGGGTGCATCGAAGTTCGTGGTCATCCCGCTCGTGGAGCCGTCGAGCCCCGCAGCATGGATCTCGCACCTCGAGGAGTCCGCCTCAGTGCTGAAGCCCCTCGAGAACTGATCGGGCCGCTACTTCTTCTTGACTGCAGGCTTCTTGCGTGCTGCAGGCTTCTTGCGTGCTGCGGGCTTCTTTGCAGCGGGCTGGAAATTCGCCACAAAATCGATCAACAGGCGCGTGCCGAAGGCCGTTGCGCCGCGGTTCAACCACCCGTTGTCACCGTCTGATTCCATGGGGCCGGCAATGTCCAGGTGCGCCCACGGGACCCCGCCCGTGAACTCGTTGAGGAAAAGTGCCGCCGTGATCGCACCACCGAACGGACCGCCGATGTTCTTCATGTCGGCGACGTTCGAGTCGAGCAACCCGCGGTAGTCGCCAAACAGCGGCAGTTGCCACAGGAGCTCGTCGGTGCGGCGGCTGGACGCGAGAAGCTGGTCCACCACACCCTGGTCGTTGCCGAGCACGCCGGCCATCTTCTTGCCGAGCGCCCCGATGCACGCCCCCGTCAGCGTGGCGATGTCGACCATCGCGTCGGGCTTTGTCTCGGCACCGAGCGACAGTCCGTCCGCCAGGATCAGGCGTCCCTCGGCATCCGTGTTGTGGATCTCGGCGGTCTTTCCGTTGCGGAACGTGAGGACGTCACCCAGCTTCATGGCCGACCCGCTCGGCAGGTTGTCCGTGCACATCAGGTAGGCGGTGACGTGCGTCTTCACCTTGAGGGCGCGCAGGGCACTCATCGCACCGAGCACCGCAGCCGCGCCGCTCATGTCCATCTTCATGCTCGCGTGGCTCGCGTCGCTCGGCTTCAGCGAGATGCCGCCTGAGTCGTACATCACGCCCTTGCCGACCAGCACGACCTTCTTCGTGGCGCCAGCGGGTGCCCACACCAGCTTCACGACACGCGGCGGCTCGACGCTGCCGGCGTTCACGCCGACGATGCCGCCGCATCCCATGGCCTGCAGCTGCTTCTTGTCGTACACCGTGGTGCGCAGCCCCGACTTGCGGGCGATCGCCAGGGCCTCCCGGGCGAACCGGGTCGCCGTCAGGTGGGACGGCGGGGTGTTGGCGTGGTCGCGCGCGGTGCACACCGCGGTCGCGACAGCGGTGCCCTCCGCGATCCCGGCACGCACCTGTGCATCCGATGACAGCAGCACGATCTTGCGGAGTGCCGGCACGGACGACTTGTCCCGCTTCAGTTCCGCCCAGCGGTGCAGCGCGAGCGCCGCGCCCTCCACGAACGCCTTCGCGGCGGCGCGGTGGTCGAGCCTGCCGGAGGTGGCGACAGCGGTCGCCATCGACGTGTGACGCGAGCACGCCCGTGCCGCTGCGGCACCGATGTTGCGCATCGTGTTCTCGTCGAGGTCCTTCACCGTGCCGATGCCCACGAGCACCCGCGTCGTCTTGGAGCGCGGCGCGGGGGGCAGGACGAGAGTGGCGCAGCAGCGGCCCTCGAAGCCCATGGCGGAGAGCTGCGCGCGGGACAGCCCGACTTCTGCGGGCACGGGCCCCTCGCTGGCCACGGGGATGGCGATGACCGCCGTGCCCGCGGGGATGGATGCCGATGACGTGAACGAGGTGCGCATCGCCTCACTTTATGCCGAGGTGCTTTGCGCCTCAGCACCCGGTGCGGGGGCCGTGCTAGAGGCTGCTGACCGGCCGGGAGTTGCCCTCCTGCCAGCGCGCCATCGTCCAGAGGAGGTCTGACAGACGGTTCAGGTAGGGCACCACGTAACTGGGCGGCGGGGCGGCGGCGAAGGCCTGGCGCTCCGCGCGGCGCACCGTGGTGCGCGCGAAGTCGAGCCATGCCGCCACAGGGTGCTCGCCGGGGACCACGAACTCAGTGGGCGGATCGAACCTCGTGTCGAGGTCGTCGATGATGCTCTCGAGCCTGTCCACCATCTCGCTCGTCACGCAACTGCGGCCGGGCTCCAGCTTGTGACGGTTGGCGGGAAGGGTGGCGAGCTCGGCCATGAGGACCCAGAGGTCGCGCATGATGGGCACCACGATCGTGTCCACCTCGCTGCCGTGTCCGGCGGCCACCCGCACGAGACCGATGACCGCCTGGGCCTCGTCGACTGCGCCGTAGGCACGGGGCAGCTCGGAGTCCTTCGGGACGCGTCCGCCGTAGAAGAGGCCGGTGGTGCCGTCGTCACCCTCGCGGGTGTAGATCTTCTCTCGTGCCATGCATGTCACAGGCTATTGGCACCAAGTCCGGATAACTGGAACGCCTGGCTGAACATCCCGCCAAGTAGCGTTTGACTGGTCATGGCACGCCAGCCCTACACAGAAGCAATCCGCGAACGAGTCATCGTTTTTGACGGGGCATTCGGGACCTTCGTCCAGGGACTCGACCTCGGCCCCGATGACTTCGGCGGGTCTTCGCTGGAGGGCTGCAACGAGATGCTCGTCCTCACCCGGCCTGACGTCATCGAGCAGATGCACCGGGCCTTCCTGGAGGTGGGTGTCGACGCCGTCGAGACCGCAAGCTTCGGAAGTTTCTCCACCGTCCTCGCCGAGTACGACATCCCCGAGAAGGCCCGCGAACTGAATGTTGCCGCCGCGTCCATCGCCCGTCGCGTGGCGGACGAGTTCGAGCAATCCGACGGCAGGCCGCGCTATGTCGCCGGCTCCATCGGGCCCGGCACGAAGCTCCCCTCGCTCGGGCACATCTCGTTCGCCGACCTCCGTGAGGCCTACGTCGACCAGGCACGCGGCCTGATCGAGGGCGGGTGCGACCTCTTCCTCATCGAGACATGCATGGACCTGCTCCAGATCAAGGCGGCCATGCAGGCGTGCCGCATCGCGATGGCGGAGGCCGGACGGACGCTGCCGATCCAGGTGCAGGTGACCATGGAGACCACCGGCCGCATGCTCGTCGGCACCGAGATCGGGGCGGCCTACTCGTCGCTCGTCGCCATGAAGCCCGACGCGATCGGCATCAACTGCGCGACGGGGCCCGCCGAGATGCAGGAACATCTCCGCTACCTCGCCGAGCACTCGGAGATACCCATCAGCGTCCTGCCGAACGCAGGCCTCCCGAGTGTCGTCGACGGCCGCACCCACTACGACCTCACTCCCGCGCAGCTCGCCGAGTTCCACCGTCACCACGTTGCCGATCTCGGCATCGGCATCGTCGGTGGTTGCTGCGGCACCACACCCGAGCACCTGCGTGCGGTGGTGGAGGCAGTGCGCGGCGTCACCCTGAAGCAGCGCCGGCCCGATCACGAGCCGAGCGTGACCTCTCTCTACTCCCCCGTCCCGATCGAGCAGGACAACTCGTTCCTCATCATCGGCGAGCGCACCAACGCGAACGGGTCAAAGGCCTTCCGCGATGCGATGCTGCGCGGGGACTGGGACGGCTGCCTGAAGATGGCGACCGAGCAGATCCGCGAGGGCTCCCACGTGCTCGACGTCTGCGTCGACTACGTGGGCCGTGACGGCACCGTGGACATGCACGAGATTGCCTCCCGGTTCGCCACCCAGGCGAGCGTGCCACTGGTGCTCGACTCCACGGAGCCCCAGGTGATGGAGGCGGGCCTGCAGTTCGCCGGCGGTCGCTGCATCCTGAACTCGGCCAACCTCGAGGACGGCGAGGAGCCCGGCAGCCGCCTCGACCGCGTGTTCGGCCTGGCCCGCGAATACGGGGCCGCTGTCATCTGCTTGCTCATCGACGAGCGCGGTCAGGCCCGCGACGTGGAGTGGAAGATGGACGTCGCCCACAGGCTCTCTGTAATCGCACGTGAACGCTACGGCCTCTCCAACAGTGACCTCATCTTCGACCCTCTCACCTTCCCGCTCGGCACGGGCGACGAGGACCTGCGCAAGGACGCCATGCACACCCTGGAGGCGATCCGTCGGATCAAGGCGGAAATCCCGGGCGCCTACACCACCCTCGGCCTCTCGAACGTGTCGTTCGGCCTCAACCCGGCCACCCGTCAGGTGCTGAACAGCGTGATGCTGCAGGAGGCCCGCAGCAACGGGCTCGACTCCGCCATCGTGCACTTCTCGAAGATCCTCCCGATGTCGCGCATTCCCGAGGAGCAGAAGAAGGCCGCGCTCGACCTCGTCTACGACCGCCGGAGCGAGGGCTACGACCCGCTGCACGCGCTGATGGCCATGTTCGAGGGCGTCTCCTCCGTCGCAGCCGTCAAGGAGGACCGCACCGACTGGACGATCGAGCAGATCCTGCGCAGGCGCATCATCGACGGCGAGCGTGAGGGCCTCACCGACGACCTCGACGGGGCCATGGCGGGCGGCATCGCCCCGCTCGACATCATCAACGAGATCCTCCTCGACGGCATGCGCGAGGTGGGCGAACTGTTCGGCAGCGGCCAGATGCAGCTGCCCTTCGTCCTCCAGAGCGCCGAGACCATGAAGATGGCCGTGTCCCACCTGGAGCCGCACCTGGACAAGGACGGTGCCGCGACCTCGAAGGGCAAGCTCGTGCTCGCCACCGTGCAGGGCGACGTCCATGACATAGGCAAGAACCTCGTCGACATCATCTGCACCAACAACGGCTACGAGGTGCACAACATCGGCATCAAGATCGGCATCCAGGAGATGCTCGACAAGGTGCGCGAGGTCGGCGCCGACGCGCTCGGCATGAGCGGCCTGCTCGTGAAGAGCACCATCATCATGCGCGAGAACCTGGAGGCGATGAACACCGCGGGAATGAGCAATGTCCCCGTGCTGCTCGGCGGTGCCGCGCTCACCCGCAGCTACGTGGAGCAGGACCTGCGCAAGGTGTACGACGGTCGCGTCTTCTACGGCCGCGATGCGTTCGAGGGCCTCAGCACGCTCGACAAGCTGATGGAGATCACGCGCACGGGGGTGGACGACCCCGACTTCGGGCGCAAGCCCGGCGAGCGGCTTGTGCCGCGCCGCGAGAAGGAGGACGTCGACCCCGCCGACCTGCCCCGGCGGTCCCCGGAGGCAGAGACCGACAACACGGTCTTCGTGCCGCCGTTCCTCGGGTCGAAGGTCGTCAAGGGGATCGGCATCGACGAGATCGCCGCGTACGTGAACGAGACGGCTCTCTTCCGCAACCAGTGGCAGTACCGGCCGGAGAAGGACGAGAGCGACGAGGACTTCAAGGACCGCATCCGCCCGATCCTGCGCGAGCAGCTCGCCGCGGCCAAGGCCACCGGGTACCTGGTGCCCCAGGTCGTCTACGGCTACTTCCCCGTGAACGGCGACGGCAACGACCTCATCGTGTGGACGGACGACACCCGCACCGTGGAGCGCACGAGGTTCAGCTACCCGCGCCAGACCGAGGCGCCGCACCTGTGCATCGCCGACTTCTTCCGCCCGGTGGAGTCGGGAGAGGCCGACTACGCCGCGTTCCACATCGTGACCATGGGTTCACCCGTCAGCGAGAAGGCCGCAGAACTGTTCGCCGAGAACCGCTACAACGACTACATGATCCTCCACGGCATCGGGGTGGAGATGGCCGAGGCGCTCGCCGAGTACTGGCACCACCGCATCCGCACCGAGTGGGGCTTCGTCGAAGAGGACGGGCCCTCCGTGGCCGGCCTCTTCCGCCAGCAGTACCGCGGCGGCCGCTACTCGTGGGGCTACCCCGCCTGCCCCGACCTGGAGGACAACGCGCGCGTCGCCGGTCTCCTCGAGGCCGGCCGCATCGGCATCGAGGTCAACGAGGAGACCGGGTGGCAGTACCAGCCGGAGCAGACCACGTCCGCGATCATCTGCCACCACCCGAAGGCGAAGTACTTCGTAGCCCGCTGAGCGCCCATGGCGCTCTCGCGACGTAGCCCGCTGAGCGCCCATGGCGCTCTCGCGACGTAGCCCGCTGAGCGCCCATGGCGCCGTGGCTCCTAGTGTCACCAGCATGAAAGCAGCCGTGTACGACACCACCGGCGGACCGGAGGTCTTCCGGTACGCAGACATCGACGAGCCCCAGCTCCGCAAGGGGGGCTTGCTCATCGACGTGCGCTTCGTGGGCATCCAGGGCGGCGACCTGCTTCACCGTGCGCGCGGAGTGCTCGCCACCAACCCCCACGTGGTCGGGTACCAGGCCTCCGGCATCGTGCGCGCAGTCGGTGACGGAGTCACCGCGTTCGTGCCCGGCCAGCCCGTGGTCGCCACGATGGGTTTCGGCTCGCATGCGGAGGTCGTGAGCGTTCCGGCGGGTTCCGTGTGGGCCGTGCCGGACGGCGTGTCGCTGGAGCAGGCGGCCGGCGTGCCGATCGAGTTCGGCACCGCGCACGACTGTCTGTTCGAGTTCGGCGGCCTCGCCGCCGGCGAGACCGTGCTCGTGCAGGCCGGCGCCGGCGGGGTCGGCCTGGCGGCGATCCAGCTCGCGAAGGCCGCGGGGGCCACCGTGCTCGCCACGGCATCCAGTGACGACAAGCTGGAGCGGCTGGCCGCGTTCGGGTGCGACCACGGCATCAACTACGTGCGCGACGACCTGGCGAAGAAGACGATGGAGATAACAGGCGGAAAGGGCGCCGACCTCGTGGTGGACTCCGTCGGCGGTGGGACCCTGGTGCGCAGCGTGGCCGCGCTCGCCTACCGGGGCCGCATCTCGTGGGTCGGTGACGCGGGCCGCGACCCGAACCCGCCGGACGTCGGGATGATAAAGGGGAAGAACGCACGGCTCACCGGTGTCTTCCTGGGCGCCGAGATGGCATTCAACCCGCAGCGCACGCACTCGATGATCGACTCGCTGCTCGGCCGCGTGGCCACGGGGGAACTGGACGTGGTCATCGACCGTGTGTTCCGCCTGGCCGAGGCGGCCGACGCGCACCGCTACATCGAGTCGCGGAAGGCCTTCGGCCGCGTGCTGATGGCCCCCTGAGCCGCCGTCAGTGCGGCTGGCTCTTGTTCCAGTTCGCGACCAGCGCGGCGTAGTGGCCGCCGAGTGCGGTCAGCTCCTCGTGCGTGCCCAGCTCGGTGACGCGCGCACCGGACACCACTGCGATGCGGTCAGCGCGCTGCACCGTGGAGAGCCTGTGTGCCACAACGATCACGCTGCGTCCCTGCATCAGGCGGTCGAGCGCGGCCTCGATGAGCATCTCGGTGCCCGGGTCCAGGTTCGACGTGGCCTCATCGAGGACGAGCACGGCTGGGTCGACCAGGGCGGCGCGCGAGAGCGCGACGAGCTGCCGCTCCCCCGCCGACAGGCGTGACCCGCGCTCGCGGACCTGGGTGTCGAGACCCTCGGGCAGGGCCTCGAAGCGCCCGCGCAGCCCGAGGGAGTCGAGCGCCGCGAGGAGGTCGTCGTTCGTGGCATCCGGGCGCGCGATGAGCAGGTTGTCCCGCACGCTCCCGTCGAAGAGGAAGCCCTCCTGCGGGATCACCACGATCCTCTCGCGCAGCGACGCGAGCGACGCGCGCCGCAGGTCGACGCCTCCGAACGACACTGAGCCCGAGCCGGGGTCGTACAGGCGTGCCATCAACTTGGCGAGCGTGGACTTTCCCGCACCCGTGGGGCCGACGAGCGCGAGCCGGGTGCCGGCCTCCAGCGTGAGCGACACGTCGTCGAGAGCCGGGCGCTCCACCCCCGCGTACCTGAACGTCACCCGGTCGACCATGAGGTCGCCGCGGGCGGGCAGCACGACGGGGCTCGGGTGCTCGTCCACGTCGGGCACGGTGTCCAGGATCGTGAACAGCTTGTGCAGCGCCGCCGCGGCCGACTGGAGCGTGTTGTAGAGCTGCGACAGTTGCTGGACCGGGTCGAACAGGGTGGCGAGCAGCAGCACGAACGCGACGACGGTGCCGACGGTGACGTCCCCGCGGTGCACCAGCCAGCCGCCGATGCCCACGATGAGG
>SXYT01000097.1 GCA_005788205.1 Actinomycetota bacterium
ACCGTCTCGAACCATGCATTTGCCATTTCGCGCACCTCCGGGGCGGGTGACGGAGTGTACCGATGACCCCCGCGGGAGGTTTCGGTGCCGCCATAGCCCGCTAACTATGGCTGAATTCGTATTTGGTCTTATAGTGTCCGAATGGCCATTCGCTCCCACCAGCTCGCCCGTCTCGCCCTCGCCGGGACGCTTCTCGTCACTCTCGCCGCGTGCGGCGGCAGCGACGACACCTCGCGCCAGCGCAACGCTGCGCTCGAGTGCATCCCGGATGAGCAGGGCAACCTTCCCGATGGCTGCATCCCGCCCGGCGGCGAGCAGGGCCAGAAACTCGACTGTGACGCCCAGTGGGACCCGGCCTCCGGTGCGGTGACGCTGTGCGCCGACTTCCGCAAGATCGAGGTGACCCAGAAGGACGCAAAGGGCAAGAAGATCGAGACGGGCGTGGCGGAATCCGACACGGGCGCGAACGCCGTGCAGGTCGACCTGCTGCCTGCCACCGCCTCTTTCGAGATCGATGTGTGGACCCGCAACCCTGCGGGCAACCTCCGCAAGGCGGGTTCGGTGTCCTTCGAGGCGGCCACGGGCGCCGTGAACACCTTCTCGTACACACCGGATGCCTCCGCAGACCAGACCGCAACGACTGAGCCCTCGGACAGCGGGGAGACGAACGCACCTCCTGCTGACGAGGCGACCACCACGACAGAGGCAGCGGCACCCGGGGAAACCACCACCACGACAGAGGCAGCCGTACCCGAGGAGACCACAACGACGACTGAGGCGCCGCAGGACGAGCCGACCCCGACCACCGTGCTCCCGCCACTGCTGGTGGAGCGCGAGCCCTGCACCATGAACTGGGTGGCGGCCGAGCGGGCTTTCGTCGCGTGCCGCACTTTCGCGGCGATGAAGGTCGCCGCGTACGCAGAGGACGGCACCTACATCGGTTCGGTGGCTTCAACTGGCTCCGACCGGGTCGTGCTGAACGAGAGCCAGGCATCAGCGATGCGCTGGGCGTACTTCTCCGTCGGCACCGACATCGGGAGCACCGGACAGGCGCTGCCGGTCTCGAGGGCCCGCGAGTGGATGAGCTTCGAGGACCCGGGCGTCGACGGCAGGACCGACTTCCAGCTGGACCCCGAGGGGCAGCCCGAGCTCCGCATCGAGTCGCAGACCGAGGAGGTCACCGTCTACACCGAGGAGGTGGCGGACGGTGAAGTGAGACTCGGCATCTCGACGTTCGGGATGTACACCTTCTACGTCGAGTCCGGCGGGAAGATCGCCAGCAACCGCGTGACCGTACCTGCCGGGCCTGCCGGCAGCAGTTACCCGTGGCGCGCCTACATCCTGAACGAGTTCGGGATGCTCAGCCTGGTGGGCTCGGGTGCCCTCCCCGGTGTGGGCGTGACTGCAGCTGCCACGGTCAGCATCATCGAGGAGACCGGTCTTGCGCTCATCGTGCTCTCTGTCGGCGACGACATCTTTTTCGAGGGACTCATGGGCGAGGTCCAGGAGGGTGCCGAGTGCGCCAACTCCCAGCCGGTCCTCTTCACCGACCCGAACAGCCCCTCCGGCTCCAACAAGGTCAGGCTGTCGTTCGACACGGACTGCACGGCGACCAACGGTGTCGCCGGCGTGGTCATCGTCGACATGGGGAGCATCATCGAGGACGGGTTCTGGGCATCGCTCGCCTGGGGGAACTTCGTTTCCACCCGGTACTCGAACCGCATCGAGGAGACGGTGTTCCTGCCGAACAGCACGTACTCGATCTTCTTCTTCCAGATGTTCCCCGACAACCTGAAGCTGAGCGGCCTCGACTACGCAGTCGACGCGAGCACGGCGGCCAGGGACTGCGAGGTTCCGGCACTCGTGCTGTCTGCAGACAAGAAGTCGGCGAGGTTCGCCGGCTGCAACAGTGCGGCACGGATAGACACGTACGCGTACCCCATCTCCGGCGGGACGGACGAGGGCTTCGACGAACTGGCCGAGCGCGACCTCGCCACCAACGACGTGGTCGTGGACCTGACCGGACTCGGCGAGGGCTGGTGGAGGGTCGACATGGTCACGGGCCGCTGGGGCATATCGATCAGTTCGTTCGCAGTGTGCGTGACTGAATGCGAGATCGAAGCAGGCCAGGCGACTGTCGACACGGCGGCGCTCGCCGGGAGCGGGCGCGTCAGTGTCACTGACGACGAATGCGCAGGGCTGGAGGCCCGTGTCGTCGACAACGAGTCCACCTGGCGGGGCTCCGATGTTGCGGTCTTCGTGAAGGGTGCCGACGGTGGGGCCCACCGACTTGTCCACGAGTCCTCCAAGAGCCCGGAGTCGTTCCCGTTCACGGCCACTGCCCGCGCGGGGACCCCCGGCGAGATGCTGGTGTCCACTTACTGCTACAAGTTCACCTGGACCGAGGTGGGTCCGCAAGTTGCCTACTCCAGCACGCTCTCCGTCGTTGATGCGTCGTCAGTGGCGGCCGCCCGCCCCGCGAACGACGCCCTCGCCGCGGCGCTCGACGTGACGGGGGCATCCACGGTGGAGGTCGACCTGCTGAACGCAACCGAGGAGGAGAATGAGCCGCGTGTGTCAGCGTTCTTCGACTCACCGGACGCGTGGGTGTCCACGTCGTGGCTCACCTTCACCGCACCGGGGAACGGAGAGATGGTTCTCACCTCCTCGGACCGGTTCTCCGAGTACTTCACCGCGGGGATCACGGTGTTCCGCCGGGATGCCGAGGGACGCTTCGGTCTCGTCGCCTCGAACACCACCCTGGCGAACATCATCATCCTCATGTTCGGGATGGAAGACTTCGACGAACTCGCCAACGTGAGATTCAACGTGCGGGCGGGCGAGAAGTACTGGGTGCAACTGTCCTCGCCCGGCACCTGGGCCGACACGAGCATCATCACCCTGCAGCCGCCGACGCAGGAGAACTGGGTCGCCCCCGACACGACCACCACGGAACCCCCCACCACCGCGTCCACCGAGGAACCGTCCGCCACGACCGAACCCCCGGTGACGACGACCCCGCAGACAAGCACGACGACCTCGACGGAAGCAGTCGACGTGACCACCACCGTCGCAGACGAAGCACCGTCGACGACCGGGGCACCCGGTTCACCCGACACGACCGTCCCGGCCAGGCCGGTCACGCCGGAGCAGCTGGTGACGGAGGGCATCAAGGAACTGGTGAAAGAAGGCGCCCGCAACGAGCCGGCACCGGTTCTGGCGCCCGTGGGTGACCAGCCGCCACGGGTGGAGGTGCGCGAGGATGCGCTCTCCGTGACCGTCTCCATGCAGGACATCGTCGCTTCGGTGACGAAGAGCGGCGTGGTCCTCGACCCCGCCGCCCCCATCGTGGTGCGCACCGGGAACTCCCGGCCGAAGGTGTTCTCCCCGAACCGGCGCAGCGTGACGCTGCCCGTCATCCCGGGAGGCTCCGCACAGGACATCGACGTCATCGCGACCGATGCTGACGGGAAGGTCGTCACCTCGTCCATCAAGATCGCGAAGACCGTGACACCCATGGTGTCTGTCGGCGACAACGACACCAGCGGAGGCGGCTTCCCGGTGGTGCCGGTCGTGGCAGCCTTGTTGGCGTTGCTCGCGGCCGCCGCCGCAGTGGTGCTCAAGGGACGCCGTCAGGCGGCGGTCACGGAGGAGACAGAATGAGACGTCGCTCTGCAGCGATCATGGTGACTGCACTCGCGGCGGTACAGCGGCAGCCAAGGGCGGCGTGCGGATGACGGTGCGTGCCAGCGACAAGAACTCCGGCATCGGCAAGGTGCAGGTCAAGACCTCGGCGTCGGGCCGCATCACCGACATCGCGACTTCCAGCCCCAAGGCATCGTCACGAACCGTCCGCGTGAACACCAAGAAGACCCGACTGTGGGTCCGAGTGGTGGACCGCGCGGGCAACGTGTCAAAGTGGGTCACCGTCACGGTGAAGTGACGACCGGGCCGGGCCCCATGATGCCGGCCGGTCAGGCGAGGAGCGAGAGCAGGTCCGCGGGAACGTGCGCGATGTGCGTCGC
>SXYT01000098.1 GCA_005788205.1 Actinomycetota bacterium
CTGCGCCGGCATGGCCGCCGACCTCTTCGAGAGCTACGAGGTGACCCTGGTCGCCTCGATCATCCTCGGTGTGGCCGCGTTCAACTCGATCGGTCTCAACCCGGCGATGGGACTCGTGTTCCCGCTGGCCGCGCGCGCCATCGGCGTGATCGCGTCGATCGCGGGTGTCTTCGCCGTGAAGGCGAAGGAGGGCGAGACCGACGCGCTGAAGCCGATCAACCGCGGATTCCTGGTTGCCGGTTCGCTCACGCTCGTCGGCACGCTCGCGCTCGCCCTCGGCTACGTGGGCAACGCCAAGGGAACCGCCGGCCCCAAGGTCGTGCTCATGAGCGGCGCCGGTTGGCGCGTCTTCGGCGCTGTCGCCGTCGGCCTCGCGCTCGCCCAGCTGGTCAGCCGCCTCACCGAGTACTACACCGCAACACACCACAAGCCCGTGAAGGAAATCGCCGCATCGGCCGAGACAGGCCCGGCCACCGCCATCCTGTCCGGCACCGCATACGGCCTCGAGAGCTCGGTCTACGCGGTCGTTGCGATCGCAGTCGCCATCGGCGTGGCCCTCGGCCTCGGCGGCGGCAACCTGACCTTCTCGCTCTACCTCGTGGCCCTCTGCGGCATGGGCATGCTCGCCACCACCGGTGTCATCGTCTCCGAGGACACCTTCGGGCCCGTCTCCGACAACGCGGCGGGCATCGCCGAGATGTCGGGCGAGTTCCACGGCGAGCCCCAGAAGATCATGGTCAGCCTCGACGCAGTCGGCAACACCACGAAGGCCGTCACGAAGGGATTCGCCATCGGCTCGGCCGTCATCGCGGCAGTCGCGCTGTTCGCGTCATTCATCGAGATCGCAGGCGCCGAGCTCGGCGTGAAAATCGACAACCTTGCTGACGGCGTGTTCAAGGCACAGGAGCTCGCCATCAACGTTGCGGACCCGAAGATCTTCATCGGTCTCCTCATCGGCGGGGCCGTGCCGTTCCTCTTCTCCGCCCTCTCCATCCGCGCCGTCGGCCGCACAGCCGGCGTCGTGGTGCAGGAGGTGCGCAAGCAGTTCAAGGACGGCGGCATCATGGCCGGCACCAAGAAGCCCGAATACGGCCCGGTCATTGACATCTGCACGGAAGCCTCGCTGCGCGAGCTGACCACCCCGGCCCTGCTCGCGGTGCTGACACCCGTCATCGTCGGGTTCGGGATCGGCTGGCAGGCACTCGGTGGCTTCCTCGCGGCGGTCATCCTCACCGGCCAGCTGATGGCGAACTACCTCAGCAATGCCGGAGGCGCGTGGGACAACGCAAAGAAGTACATCGATGACGGCCACCACGGCGGCAAGGGCTCCGAGCCGTACAAGGCGGCGGTCATCTCCGACACAGTCGGCGACCCGTTCAAGGACACCGCCGGCCCGGCACTGAACCCGCTCATCAAGGTGATGAACCTGGTGTCGCTCCTCGTGCTCCCCGCCATCATCTCGAACCAGGACAACGACGGTCTCCGCCTCACCATCGCAGCGGTGGCCACCGTGATCCTTGCGGCCTCGGTCGCGAGGTCCTCGCGCCAGAGCGCAACGATCTCCTGATCACAGGGACTGGAAAAGCCCGGGCCGCGAGGCCCGGGCTTTTTTCGTTCCCGCACGGCGCACCGGGTTGGCAATGTGCGCCCGCACGGCGCACCGGGTTGGCAATGTGCGCCCGCACGGCGCACAATGGTCGCCATGCGCTACCTCAGCCTGGAGTGGATCGACGCGATGGCCGCCGCGGTGCGCGGGAACCCGGAGCTCCAGCAACTCGCGTCGACCACCACGCTCGGGGTCACCCAGATCGTCACCGACGGTCCCGAGGGCAACGTGCTCTACCACCTGCAGCTGCGTGACGGCGCTGCCGAGTTCGGCGCCGGCCAGGCACCCGCCGAGGACGTCCGCATGGAGCAGACCTGGGACACCGCTGTCGGCGTTGCCACCCACACCCTGCCGGCGCAGGAGGCCTTCGCGAAGGGCCTGGTGAGGATCGGCGGGGACATCCAGAAGTTGATCGGCGCCGACCCGGTGTTCGCGGCATTGAGCGGAGCGTTCGACTCCGTGCGCATGCGCACCGAGTACGCCTGACTCAGCCGCGCCTGAAGTAGGGGTTTGCCGGGTCGAGCATCGCCGAGAGCGCTTCCTTCGCGCCCGGCCCACCCGAGGCGATCATCCTGAACGCGGCGAGTGTCGCTGCGGAGTTGTTCGCGAACACCGCCTCCTCGTCCGTGGCGGCGGGGTCCACCCAGACAGCGGCGATGACGAGGTGACTGTCGAGGTCGCGCGGGAGGAGTTTCTCCTTGATCGCTTCGCCGGTGCCGGCCGCGATGCCGGCCTGAGCGGCACCCCACGTGAGCACCCCGTGCCTCTCCCCCTCAACCGTCGCCTTGTTGACGAAGAGGGTGAACGGTCGCACGGGGACCCCGGGTCTCGCGACGGCAACGAACGGCACGTGGCCCTCCCGCGGCGTCGCGAGGGCGGTCACCCAGGACTCGCTGACGGGGCCCGCACGGTGGCCGAGGACGATGTTGACGTGGGCAGCATTCGGGCCCTCCCCTGCGAAGCCCTCGCCGACATGGGGCAGGGTGCCGGACGGTCTCATGCCGGGAGCCTCCCGTAGCGGCCGAGTTTCAGTTCGTCGTTCGAGTCAGTTCCCGGCTCGGTGTCATAGGCCAGCAGGGCAACATGGCGCGGGACGGCCCCCGACACTCGTGACACACGGTGCAGGCTCCACCGACCGTTGAAGAGCATCAGGGTGCCCGGGGTCATCGGCTCGATGCGGACGAGGTCGTCACGTTCCCCCCGACGTACTGCCTCGACCGTGGCGGTGTTCTCGTCGGCGGCGGAGCGCACCTGCGGCACGTTCTCGAAGTGCCCGCCGGCAAGCGACGGCTGGATCGCGATGGAGACAACGAAGTCGGTCTGGTCGAAGTGCCAGCCGAGCTCGTGACCGTCGCGCATCACTGCCAGGTTCAGCGCACCGAACGGGTCCGCATAGCGGTGCAGGCGTTCCCGGCCGAGCACACGCGCCGCAAAGTCCATCAGCGGGTCCCACTCGTACAGGGCCCTGATCGCGCTGTCCGGCGGGAACTGGTCGTACGCGACCACCTCGAGGTTCGCGTTGTAGGTGGTGTGGTACGCGACCTCCGACAGGCGGTCGCACTCGGCGACGAGACCCTCGAGGGCCCCCTCGCGGACGAACCCGGGCAGCACCACCACGTGCTCGCGGGCGAACTCCGCGGCGAGGCGCGCGATGAGGGCGACGTCATCCAGCGGCCACCGGTCAGTGTCGACCAGCGCCGCGGGACCCATCAGATCAGCCCGAGCTTCTTCACCTCGTCGCGCTCCTCTGCGAGCTCGGCGACCGAGGCATCGATCTTCGTGCGGCTGTACGCATCGATGTCGAGACCCTGCACGATCGACCATTCACCGTCCCGGCAGACGCACGGGAAGGACGAGATGAGTCCCTCGGGCACTCCGTAGCTGCCGTCCGACGGCACCGCCATGGACACCCAGTCGCCCTCGGCGGTGCCGAGCGCCCATGAGCGCATGTGGTCGATTGCGGCGTTCGCAGCCGACGCCGCGGATGACAGGCCCCGTGCCTTGATGATCGCGGCACCGCGCTTGGCCACCGTGGGGATGAACTCACCGTCCAGCCATGCCTGGTCGTTCACCTGCTGCGCGGCGTTCTTGCCGTCCACCTCGCAGTGGAACAGGTCCGGGTACTGCGTGCTCGAGTGATTGCCCCAGATGGTCATCTTCTTGATCGACGACACCGGCTTGCCGAGCTTTGTCGCGAGCTGGGAGACCGCGCGGTTGTGGTCGAGGCGGGTCATCGCGGTGAAGCGGCGGGGGTCGAGGCCCTTCGCGTTGTTCATCGCGATCAGGGCGTTCGTGTTCGCCGGGTTGCCGACCACGAGGACCTTCACGTCCTTCCTCGCCGCGGCGGCGAGCGCCCGGCCCTGGGGCTTGAAGATGCCGCCGTTCGCGCTCAGCAGGTCACCGCGCTCCATCCCGTCCTTGCGCGGCATCGCACCCACGAGGAACGCCGCACCGGCATCGCCGAACGCGGTCTCGGCATTGTCGGTGCCGACGACGCCGGCGAGCAACGGGAACGCACAGTCATCGAGCTCCATGCGTACGCCCTCGAGCGCACCGAGAGCAGGGGTGATCTCGAGGAGCTGGAGGATCACGGGCTGGTCCGGGCCGAACACGGCCCCGGAAGCGATGCGGAACAGGAGGCTGTAGCCGATCTGGCCGGCTGCACCGGTCACGGCAACACGTATTGGGGTTGTCATGATCCCAAGCGTAGGCACCGGGGCACCGGGCAACCCAATGCCGCGGCGCCCTGTGACACCTGCACGCGCGGGGCCCGGAGGGGCCGACTAGCCCCGCACCTTGGCCACGATCTCTGCCACGTACCTGTCCTGGCCGGCGTCGTTCGGGTGGACCTTGTCCTTGGCGAACCACTCTGGATGGTCCTTCGAGATGGTGTGCCAGTCGAGGACCACGACGTTCGGGTAGCGGCCCTGGAGGGCGTAGATGATGTCGTTGTTGATCCGTTCGTACTCGCGCGTGGGGACCCGCACGGTGAGCACGATGACCCTGTCCACCTCTGCGAGTGGTTTCATCAACTTGTCGAACAGGGATGCCCTGGTGGTGCCGTTCGTGCCGAGGTGAATGACCACGGTCTCGCCGAGTTCCTTCGTCGACCTGTAGTAATTGAAAATCTGCAGAGCATCGAGTGGCTGGCGGTTCTTCGCGGCGTCAACAGTGAAACCCTGTGCCGCCAGCTTCCTCGCCGATCCGAGCATGACCGAATCGCCGACAGCGAGCACATCGATGATCTTCGGTGGTGACGTGGTGGGCATCGGCACCGTCGTCTGGCCCGGCGCCAGGGTGGGCCTGGGCGCGATCGTGGGGATGGTCACGACCGCCACCTCGTTGTCGTCGAGGTTGGCGGTGATGTCGTCCTGGATCACGCGGGCAGTCGCCATGGAGCCGAATGCGAACAACGGGAGGACCGATGCGAGCAGCACGGCCGTGGACAACCGGCGCCGCGCCTTGAGGCCGCCCGGATCGGTCGGGTTGCGCCACCGCCGCCAGGCCAGCCCGAGCGCACCGGCGCGCACAGGCAGCTCCACGAGCCGGTACGACGCCTCTGACACGGCAACCGTCACGGCCATCAGGCCGGCGAACTCGCGCAGCGTCAGCGGGGTGCCCGTGGTCTTGCGGTAGAGCTGGAAGATGGTCCAGTGGTACAGGTAGATCCCGTAGCTGCGTGTGCCCACCCACACGAGGACAGGGTTGCCGAGCACGTACCGGCCGAGCACGCTGCGCGGCTTGGTGACGGCCATGATCACCACCACCGACGCCAGGCCCACCATCAGAAAGCCGCCCCTGTACAGCAGGTCGTAGGCGTGCTGTGTCTCACCGCGCACCACATCACGGAACGTCCAGCACATCCACCCGAGTGCGGCCAGCGCGACGGCACCGAGTGTGTCGAACACCTTGTTGCTCTCGCGCGGCCCGCGGCGCACGAGGGCCCACGGCCGCCACACCATGGCGAGTGCCGCACCCAGGAACAGCCCGCTCGCGCGACTGAACGTGCCGAGATAGAGAAAGTCCGTCCGCAGGACCTGCCTGCCGAGGAACGACATGTACTGGTCCGGGGTCTCCACGATCGTGCCGACAGGCCCGGTGCGATGGATCATCGCTGTCGCCACGGCGACCGCGACCGCGCACAGGACGAACCACACCGCGAGCACCGGCGACGTGCGGGGCCTCACGCGCCGCATGAGCACCCACATGACGGGCGGCCAGAGGATGTAGAACTGCTCCTCCACCGCGAGTGACCACAGGTGACGCAGCGGTGCGAAGGCGAAAGAACTGGTGTAGCTGGAGCCGGTCCAGATCTGGAACCAGTTGGCACCGTAGAAGAGACCACCGAGCGTGTCCCCGCGGAGCATCCCCAGGCGGTCCCTGTCCCAGATCGCGCACCAGACGGCGAGCAGTGTGAGGAGAAGCCAGAGAGCAGGGAGGAGCCGTCTCGCCCTGCGGAGCCAGAAATTGCGCAGTGAGATCACGCCCGTGCGCTCACGTTCGGCGACGAGCAGGAGCGTGATGAGGTACCCGGAGATCACGAAGAACACCTCGACCCCGAGGAACCCGCCACCGAGCCACCTGCTGTCGGCGTGGTACACGACCACAGCGATGACCGCGAGGGCGCGCAACCCGTCAAGGCCCGGCATGTACGGCACGGTGGGTCCGCGCCGCGTCCCCCATGCAGGGGTCCCCTGTTCGCTCCGAGTGCTCATCGATCCGGGTGCGCGCAGCGCATCAGGCAACGGGCAGGCCCAGTTGCGCGTAGATCTCCCGCGTCGCGGTCGACTTGTTCATGGTGTAGAAGTGCAGCCCGGGGACGCCCGATGCGAGAAGCTCGGCGCACAGTTCGGTGGCTGCATCCACACCGATGCGGCGCACGTCCTCCGGCGATGTGCCGGACTCCAGCCGCTCACGAAGCCACTGCGGGAACGCCGCGCCCGACATCTCGGCCATGCGCTCGACCTGGCCGATGTTCGTGACGGGCATGATCCCCGGGATGACAGGCTTCTCGACGCCGAGTGCAGCGAGCTCGTCCACCATGCGGTGGTAGTGCTCGGCCTCGAAGAAGAACTGGGTGACGGCGAAATCGGCGGCGCGCAGCTTGTCGGCCAGGTGGGCGCGGTCACTCGCCCGCGAGACGGAGCGTGGGTGCACCTCCGGATGGGCCGCGACCCCGATGCTCATGTCCGCGATCGACCGCACGTGCTCGATCAGCTCGGTCGCGTAGCGGTAGTCGCTCGGCCGCGCGTCCGACGCATCCTTCGGTGGGTCACCCGCGAGGGCCAGCACGTTCGCCACACCGGCGGCGGCGTAGGTGGCGATGATGTCAGCGACCTCCTCGCGCGTGTGCCCGACGCAGGTCAGGTGCGCCATCGGGGGGATGTTCGTCTCCTTGCCGACCCACAGGACGGTGTCCCTGGTGAACTCGCGGGTGCTGCCCCCGGCCCCGTACGTGACGGAGACGAACGACGGACCGAGAGGTTCCAGTTCAGCGATGGTGCGGCCGAGACTGAGCGAACCCTGGGCTGTCTTCGGCGGCGAGAACTCGAACGAGAAGGTGCGCCCGGACGCGAGGAGGTCTCCGATGCGAGCCATGGGCCCATTCTACGGCCGCACCGGGACGGGACGCGGCTACCTAGTGACGGAAATGGCGGCTGCCGGTCAGCACCATTGCGATGCCGTTCTCGTTTGCGGCGGCAATCGACTCGTCATCGCGCACGCTCCCTCCCGGCTGGATGATTGCGGTCACCCCCGCGCGGACGAGCTCGTCGACGGTGTCGCGGAACGGGAAGAACGCGTCGCTGGCCGCCACACTCCCGGGTGCGCGGTCCCCCGCGCGCCCGATCGCGATGCGCGCCGCGTCGACGCGGTTCGGTTGCCCGCCGCCCACTCCCACGACGGTGTCGCCGTTGGCAAGGACCACTGCGTTGCTCCACGTGGCCGCGACCGTGCGCCAGGCGAGGAGGAGGCTCGACCATTCATCGTCGGTCGGCACGCGGTCCGTCGCCACGGTGAAGTCATCGAGGGGCTCGTCGGCCTCGTCGTTCGTCTGCACCAACAACCCGCCGTCCACGCTGCGCACGTTCACGCCCATGCTGTGGAACGGGGCGACTGCCTCGATGAGCCGGAGGTTCTGTTTCGCGCACAGGACGTCGAGTGCACCCGCAGAGAAGGACGGTGCAACCACAACCTCGGTGAAGACCCCCGCGATGGCGGACGCCGTAGCTTCGTCGACCTCGCCGTTCACGGCGATGATGCCCCCGAAGGCACTGACCGGATCAGCGGCGTGCGCACGGCCGTAGGCCTCCGCGATGGTCGGCCCGAGGGCCACGCCACACGGGTTCGCATGCTTCACGATGACGGCGGCAGGCCTGTCGAACGCACTGACCAGTTGCCACGCGGCCTCGGTGTCGAGCACGTTCAGGTACGACATCTCCTTGCCGTTCAGCTGCGCGGCGGAGTCCCACCAGCTCTCGGCACCCGGCAGACGGTAGAGCGCGGCATGCTGGTGCGGGTTCTCCCCGTAGCGCAGCACTTCTGCACGCTCCGCGACGATCGTCAGGATCGGGGGCAGGGTCGCATCGATGCGGCGGGGATTCTCGTCGGACATCCAGGAGGCGACCGCGGCGTCGTACGCGCTGGTGATGCGGAACGCCTTCTGGGCGAGCAACCTTCGCGCCGACTCACCGAAGGAACCCTCGCGGATCGTCTCGAGGACCGAGTCGTAGTCCGCAGTGTCGACCACGACCCCGACGTGCGCGAAGTTCTTCGC
>SXYT01000099.1 GCA_005788205.1 Actinomycetota bacterium
CATCAGCATCGCCAGGGCTCTCTCCCTCGACCCCACCCTCATCATCTGTGACGAGCCTGTGTCGGCACTCGACGGGTCGGTGCAGGCCCAGATTCTCAACCTGATGCAGGACATGAAGGACCGCTACGGCCTGACCCTGATCTTCATCTCCCACGACCTTGCGGTTGTGAAGACGATCAGTACCCGCGTCATGGTGATGTACCTGGGCAAGGTCTGCGAGGTCGCCACCCCGGATGATCTCTACCAGCGCACCCGCCACCATTACACCAAGGCCCTCGTGGCCTCTGTGCCGATCCCGGACCCCACCCGCAAGCCCGAGGGCGGGCGCATCGAGGGAGAGCCGCCGTCGCCGATGAACCCACCGTCTGGTTGCCGCTTCCGCACCCGCTGCCCGATGGCCAGCGAGCAGTGTGCAGTGGAAGAGCCCCAGCTGCGCGAGGTGGCCCCGGACCACTTCGTGGCCTGCCATCACCCGCTCGGCTGAGTCAGATCTCCGGCCACCCCGGCACACCAGGGTCCAGTTGGACGCCGAAGGTGTTCAGGAAGCCCGACACGAGCCTGTAGAAACCTGCAACGACGACAACCTCCAGCATCTGTGCATCACTGTGCGTCAGGGCGACCCGGGCATATGTGCCGTCAGAGACACAGTCCGCGTCACAGAGTTCGTCGCACAGGTCGATCAGCGCCCTGTCGCCGGCGCTCCATGGGTGCCGGCCTGCCGGGCCGGTGAGGGCCGCGATCTCGGCGTCTGTCAGCCCCTCGCGCCCGCCGATGACCGTGTGCTGACCGAATTCGTAGACCGAACGGCAGTTCCAACCCACCCTCAAGATGACGAGCTCACGCTCACGGGGGTCGAGCAACCCCTTGTTCAGCAGGTACCCGCCGAACCTGTTGAAGCGGGCCAACAGTGCAGGATGGTGGGCCAGCGTTCCGAAGATGTTCAGGGGGACGCCGGAAGGGCCGACAAGGGTCCCCGCAAGGGCCTCGGCCAGATCAGGGCCTGGGTGTGTCACAGGGGCGATCCGGGGACTGTGCGGGCGTTCGATGCTGGCCATGAGCCATCATTGCACTCATGGGAACAGGACAGGACACGTGAGCGGGCCCGGCCTGTTCCCCGAGTCAGGCCCCATCATCGAGACCGACGGCCGCGCCGAGCTGCATCCCGGATTCCTCGACTGGCGCCGTGCCGACTCACTTCTCGACGCCCTCCTCGGGGAGGTCTCGTGGGAACAAGCCGACCTCGTCATGTTCGGCCGGAAGGTCTCAGAGCCCCGCATGTCGGTGTGGTACTCCCCCGACGGGATTGACTACGTCTACTCGGGCACCCGGCGCGCCGCGCATCCCTTCACGCCGGCGGTGTCAGAGATCCACGGTCTCGTGCAGGAGCACACCGGCGAGAGATTCAATTCCGCCCTCGTCAACCTGTACCGCGACGGCAATGACCGCCTGGGCTGGCACTCCGACAACGAGGAGATCAACGGACCCGAGCCCGTCATCGCATCGGTGAGCCTCGGCGCCGAGCGCTTCTTCGACCTCCGCCATCGTGACACCGGGGAGATCAGACGTGTCCTTCTCCCCCACGGTTCACTGCTCGTCATGTCCGGGGTGCTCCAGCAACGGTGGGTTCACCAGGTACCCGCGATGAAGAAGGTCCGGGCCCCGAGGGTCAACCTGACCTTCCGTCTCGTGAAGCGGCCATCCGACTAGGTTCGGGGACGTGGACAGATCCATCCTCGACTGGGTCACCGGCAACCGTCCCGACCGGCTGGTCGATGTCGCCACATTCCTCCATCACGTCGGCGACGACACCATCCTGGTGCCCGTGACGCTCGTCCTCCTCGCCGTCGGTTACCTGACGGGCAGACCCTCCGCACGCACGGTGGCTCCGTTCCTGTCCGTGGTCGCCACGGTCATCGTGGTCGGTCTCGCCAAGATTTCCTTCGGCAGGGACAGACCACCCGTTGCGATGCGACTCGTCGAGACATCGTCCGCATCCATGCCCTCGGGCCACGCGGCATACGCGGCGGCGCTCGGGGCTGTCGCCTGGGTGCTCCTCGCCGGGCACCCCCGCCGGCGGACACTGCGCTGTGCCGTGGTCGCACTCGCATCAGCCGCATCTGCCGCACGCGTCGTGCTGGGCGTGCACTGGCCCTCGGACGTCCTCGTCGGATCCGTCCTCGGCGCAGCCGTCGGCTCCTGGGTCGCCCTTCGCACGGTCCAGCGTTTACAGTCGCGGGCATGAAAGACCTCTTCTCCCTCAACGGCCGCGTCGCTCTCGTCACTGGCGGTTCCCGCGGCATCGGGTTCATGATCGCGCGGGGCCTGCTCGAGTTCGGCTGCGCCCGCGTGTACATCTCCTCGCGCAAGGCGGCCCAGTGCGACGAAGCCGCCGGGCAGCTGAGCGAGTTCGGGGAGTGCATCTCGGTCCCGGGAGATGTGTCCAGCGCGGACGGGATCAAGGCTCTGGTGGCAGAAATCGAGAAGAGGGAACAGGCTCTGGACATCCTGGTCAACAATGCGGGCGCGGCCTGGGCCGAGTCCTGGGACACTTTCCCCGAGACAGGCTGGGACAAGGTCGTGGACCTCAACCTGAAGGCACCGTTCTTCCTCACCCGCGAGCTCACCCCGCTCCTCAAAGCCGGCGCACGTGACGGCCACCTGGCCAAGGTCATCAACATCGCATCCATCGACGGCATCTCGGTGAACATGCTCGAGACGTACTCTTATGCGGGCAGCAAGGCCGGGCTCATCCACATGACGAAGCGAATGGCCCTCCACCTGGCCAAGGACAACATCGTCATGACCGCCATCGCCCCCGGGGCCTTCGCCTCCGAGATGAACAAGGCGGCCCGTGACCACGGTGACGCACTCTCCAGCGGAATCCCGGCCCGCCGTATCGGCACCACCGAGGACATGGCCGGGGCCGCCGTGTACCTGGCCTCCCGCGCGGGTGACTACGTCCTCGGCTCCACGTTGGTCGTCGACGGGGGCGTCACCTACCTCCGAGGCTGACGGCGCACGGTCACTCCCGGCCAGGCGAACCGCGCGATCGTTCGCAGGGGGCGGTGGTCCTGTGACACAATGACCGCTCATGCGAGTCAATGTCGGACAAATCCTCTCCAAGCGTGCCCACATCAACCCTGATCTCGAGGCCCTCTACGACGTGGCTGCGGGTCGGCGTTTCAACTACGAAGAATTGAACGCCCGCACGAACCAGGTCGCCAATGCCCTCTCCGGCAGGGTCAAAAAGGGTGACCGGGTCGCCCTCCTCATGATGAACTCCCACGAGTTCATCACCGCGTTCTTCGCAATCGCAAAACTGGGCGGGGTCGTGGTCCCGCTGAACTGGCGGCTCGTGCCCGACGAGCTTGAGTTCATCCTGAAGGACTCCGGCACGACGGTCCTCTTCTACGGCGAGGAGTTCCAGCCCGCCGTCACGGACCTGCAGTCGCGCGGCAACAAGACGGACATTGCCCACTGGATCCATGTCGGTGCCCCGGGGACCACCCCGGGGTTTGCCATCGGGTTCGACAGCCTCGTCAACCCCGCGCCCAGCACCGAGCCGGAAGTCAGCGCATTCGACGATGACCTCCTCTACATCATGTACACCTCGGGCACCACGGGTCTGCCCAAGGGTGTCATGCACACCCACAACACCCAGATGGAGGCGCTGACAACACTCAATGCCACCAGCGACTTCTGCATCGGGGACCGCTACCTCAACCCGATGCCGCTCTTCCATGTGGGGGCACTCACCCCCGCGATCGTCACCACCTACCGCGGTCTCGCCCAGGTGCTGATGCGCGCCTTTGACCCAGTGAAGGCGTGGGAACTGATCACCTCGGAGAAGATCAACAACGCCCTGCTCGTGCCCGCGATGCTGCAGGCAATGCGGGTCACCTTCGACTCCTCGAAGCACGACAAGAAGACGGTCCGGTGGTTCCTGAGCGGCGCGGCACCCGTGCCCGTCACCCTCATCAATCAGTACACGGAGATGGGCATCGAGATCCACCAGGTCTACGGCCTCACCGAGACCTGCGGCCCGGCATGCGTCACCACGCCCGACGTCGCGATCCGCAAGGCCGGCTCCACCGGCAAGAGCTTCTTCCACACCGACGTGATGGTGATGCGGCCCGACGGCACAGAATGCGATGACAACGAGTCGGGCGAGATCGTCATTCGTGGCGGGCACATCATGACCGGGTACTGGAACAGGCCCGATGCAACGGCCGAGGTCATTCGTGACGGCTGGTTCCATTCGGGCGACATGGGCATCCGCGACGAGGAGGGATTCATCTTCATCCAGGACCGCCTGAAGGACATGATCATCTCCGGCG
>SXYT01000001.1 GCA_005788205.1 Actinomycetota bacterium
AAGGACGAGCAGCCCGCCCGCCCAGGCCCCCGCGGCGAGCATGTGCACCGCATCGACGGGCGCCCAGAGCCACGCAGAAGTGCCGGCGGCGGCGTGGCCGGAGAACGAGAACGTGAGCACGGTGAGCACCGAGAGAACGACAGCGATGGTCGACATGACCGAGTCCCAGTCGCCGCGGCGGAGGCCCCGCACCCAGGCGGCCCACAGCAGCACCAGCACGAGCCGCACGAGCAGGGCGGCACCGAGCCTGCTCGGCGCGACGTCACCCCACGCCGACCACGAGAAGACGTCCGACCACCCGCCGCCGGTGACCCATGCACCCTGCAGTGCGAAGTGGGCGCCGGTGCCGAGCAGCGTGAGCAGCAGGCCGGCGGTCATCACACGGTGCGCACGTGGCGAGCCGAGGAACCTGGTCCCCCAGGTGACGGACACCGTGCCGATGATGAGCATCACGCCGAGGAACGCGACGAACCGTGCCGCTCCGATCGGAATCCCGAGCGGCGACTTCTCCCCCACGGCAGCGACGACGCTCGCGACAAGGTCACCGCCCGTGCCGGTGCTGACGGTGCCGATCTCGAACGGGAACGCACCGTTCACCGGGTGGCCGTCGGCGCTGGTGACGCGCCACACCACCACGTAGGTGCCGTTCCCGAGACGCGGCAGGTCGGCGATCACGACCGACGCGTTGCCGCCCGACAGCTGCGCACGCCCGATCCGCACCTCCTTCCGGTCGGCATCGAACAAGCGGAGACTGGAGAGCCCCACCTCCACGTCCTCGTCGAAGTCGAGCAGCAACTGGTCGGGTGCCGACGCCAGCACAGTCGACGCGGCCGGCACGGAGTAGACCAGCACCGTGTGCGCCGACGCCGTCGAAGGTGCCGCGAACAAAAAGGCCGCCGCGGCAACGAGCACCGCCGCGAGCAGACGGACCGTGCGCCTCACAGACCCGGGCCCTGCGGCAGGCCGTCCACCTGGGCCCGGTTGATGAGCCACGCGAGGCGCAGCCCGTCCGGCAGCTCCATCGCCCTCGCCGGCAGCTGCGTGAGACCCATCGGGTGGCTGGCGGCCCATGCCATCTTCTGGCGGTCCAGTTCCATCCGCACGAACAGCTCGGGCCACTCGTCGTGACCGATGCCGACGTCGAGGTCCGTGAGATGGACCGTCACCTCACGCAGTCTCCTGAACGGGACGTCAGCAATCGGCACGGTCGCACCGGTGGCGATGACGCCCGAGCCCGTCCACATGGTCGCGTCGCCGCGGAACCACAGTGCCTCGAGCGCATAGATGCTCGTGCGCAGGTTGCCCACGAGAACCGCGGCTGTGTCGCCTGCACCGTCCTCGATGTCACGGTTGCGCTCCTCCATGCCGCCGGGGTACTGCATCCCGGTCTCGCCGCGGCCGGCCGACTCGCACATCAGCGCGAACCCGTCGGCGTTGCGGCGCAGGTGGTTGAGGACGTGGCCGCGCGTCCACCCGGGCAGGAGCGAAGGTGCACGGAGATCGGCGTCCGAGAGTCCGTCGGACACCTGAAGCAGCCTCTGGTGGGCGGCGGTGCACGCCTCCACGCAGCGCTCGATCAGCCGGAGGTCGGGGGTTCCCACGCCGACAACGCTAGTGGCGGGTCAGCGCAGGTCGGGTGTGCGGCTCGGCACCACGATGATCGTCCCGTCGGCCTCGCGGTGCACACGCACGGAGACACCGTAGAACTCGCCGAGGGTCTCGGGGCGCAGCACCTCCTCGGCAGAACCGTGCGCCACACGGTGCCCCTCGTGCATCAGCACGAGACGGTCCGAGTAGATGCCGGCGAGCGTGAGGTCGTGCATGGCGCTGATGACCGTGAGGCCGTGCTCTCGGCGCAGCCTGTCGACCAGCTCGAGCGCCTGCTGCTGGTGGCCGATGTCGAGCGCGCTCGTGGGCTCGTCGAGCAGCAGTATCGGTGCCTCCTGGGCGACAGCGCGCGCGATGACGAGGCGCTGCCTCTCGCCACCGGACAGCGTGCCGATGTCGCGGCCCGCGAGCGGGGCGAGGTCGAGCCGCTCGATGACGTCGTCCACCATGCCGAGGTCATGCCTGCTCTCGGCGCCGAAGTGGGACACGAACGGGTTGCGCCCGAGCAGCACGTACTCGCGGCCCGTCATGCCCGGCGGCAGCACCGGGTTCTGGGGGACGTACGCGATCAGTTGCGCGCGGCGGCGCGCGGAACGCGAGTGCAGCGGTGCGCCGTCCACCAGCATGAGCCCGACGTGGGGGGCGACCCCCACGACGGATCGCAGCAATGACGACTTGCCCGCGCCGTTCGGGCCGATGACGCACAGCCACTCCCCCGGCCGCACGGTGTCGCTGAAGCCGTGGACGGCCACGTGGCTGCCGTAGCGCACGCCGACGTTGTCGAAGACCAACGATGTCACCGGGACCCCTGTCTTGTCCGCAGGATGAGCAGGAAGAACGGCGCCCCGAGGAACGCGGTGACGACGCCGATCGGCGTCTCGGCCGGCTTGTCGAGGATGCGGCCGGGGATGTCGGCCACGATGAGGAACGCCGCGCCGAGCATCATCGACAGCGGAAGCACCAGGCGGAAGCTGCTGCCGACGAGCAGGCGCACCGCGTGCGGCACGATGATGCCGACGAAGCCGATGAGCCCGCTGACGGCGACGACGGCGGCGGTGCCGAGCGTGGCGGCGATCACCACGGCCAGGCGGATACGGCGCACGTCCGCCCCGAGGGCGCTCGCCTCCTCGTCACCCACGCGCAGCACGTCGAGCAGGCGGCGGTGCATGAGGAGCACGACGGTGCTCACGACCACGTAGGGGACGACGAGCCGCACGTCGCCCCACGTGGCGGTGGAGAGACGGCCGAGGATCCACGAGTACACCTGGCGCACCACGTCCGAGTTGCGCTGCAGCAGGAACGTCTGGATCGCGGTGGCGAGCGACGTCACCGCGACACCGGCCAGCACGAGCGTGATGGAGGTGCGGTCACCGCCGAAGGTGGACCCCACCAGGTAAGTCATGAGGACAGCGGCGAGACCGCCCGCGAATGCGACGAGCGGCAACGGGTCGACGGGCCACGAGAGGCTGCCGGTGCGGTTGACCGTGATGACGATGGTGGCCCCGAGCCCCGCGCCGGCGGCGACACCGAGCAGGTACGGGTCGACCAACGGGTTGCGGAAGACGCCCTGGTAGCTGGCGCCCGCGACCGAGAGGGTGGAACCGACGAGCGCGGCGAGGACAACGCGCGGCGCGCGGATCTGCCAGATGATCGACCAGTCGGTGTCACCCACGCCGCTGTCCAGCGAGACGAACGGCAGGTGGTCGAGCAGGGCGAGCGGCACGCGCCACCAGTCCGGCCCGGCCGGCCCGATGGTCACCCCCGCCACGAGGGCAAGGACGAGCGCGCACGCCGAACCCGCGAACCACGGCATGGCTCGCTTCGGCGCGGCGTGCGCGACCGTCTCCATCCGGATCCTCCGCGTTGCCTGCGCGCTACTTCTGCAGCGCCTTGATGGCCTGGGCCATCTGGGTGACGAGGTCGACCACGCGCGGGCCCCAGCGCGACGCCACGTCATCATCGAGTTCCACGACGTTGCCGTTCTTCACCGCGTCGATGCCGGACCAGCCCGGGCGCTTCGCGACCACTGCCGCGTTCTGGCCGCAGCACTTGGTGTCAGCGAGGAAGATGATGCTCGGGTTCGCCTTGATGATCGCCTCGGCGTTCATCTGCGGGTAGTCGTTGCCCTCCTCGACGCCGTCGGCGACGTTCGCGATGCCGGTCGCCTTCAGCAGCGACCCGACGAACGTGTTGGAGGTGACGCTGTAGAGGGTGTTGTCGAGTTCGTAGAAGTACGAGGCACCCGCGGGCGCGGTCACGCCGGCGGTCGCCGCCTTGATCTTCGACTCCATGTCCGCGACGAGTGCCGCGGCGGCCTCCTCGCGGCCGGTCGCCGCGCCGAGCTCGCCGATCTGGCGGTACACGTCGTCCAGCGATGCCGCGGCGGCGCCGGTCCACACCGTGATGCCGGGGTCAGCCGAGGTCAGCTGCTCGCTGATCTTGTTCATGTCGTTCGAGATGAGCACCAGGTCCGGCTCGTAGCCGAGGATCGCCTCGGCGCTCGGCTCGAACGCGGAGATCTCGGTGACCTTGTCCGCGGTCTCCGCCGGGAAGGTGCTCAGGCTGTCGACTGCGACCACCAGGTCGCCGGCGCCGATGGCATAGAGCATCTCTGTCGCCGTCGGCGAGAGGCTGACGATGCGGACGCTCTCGGACGTCGCGGCCGCCGCGGTGTCGGACGAGGCGTCGGACGAGGCGTCGGACGAGGTGTCCGACCCGCCGCATGCGGCCAGGAAAGAGAGCGAGGCGGCCGCCAGGATGGCGATCCGCCTCGGGATGGATGTTTTCTTCATTTTCTTCCTCCGAAGATGTGGAGAAAGAAGAGTGGGTCACGATTCACGGCCGTCGCCGTTGCCTCCGCGGACCGCCCTTCCTTCGAGGGTTGGTTTGTCGCACACAGAGCCAGGCGACCGGACTCGTGGGTGCGCTGGAGTGCGCACCCACATCACCGTTGCGGGACAGTGCCGGAATCTCACCGGACTTCGCTGGGTTCTGTGCTGCACACCGTTGCCGATGTGCAGAGCCGACATTAGCAGAGCACGCGACGTGCGGCAGCAATCCGTGCCGTGCACGGGTGCGGGCGTCAGGAGACGAGATCAATGATGCGCTGCACGCCCTCGGCGAGATCATCATCGCCGAGCGCGAACGAGAGGCGCGCAAAGCCGGGGCTGCCGAAGGCCTCGCCCGGCACGATGGCCACCTGGGCCTCGGAGAGGAGAAGATCGGCGAGCTCGAGGGTGCTCGCGGCACGCTTGCCACGGATGTCGCGGTCGAGCAGGTTCGAGAAGTTCGGGTAGCAGTAGAACGCGCCCTGTGGCTCCATGCAGGTGACGCCCGGGATGGAGTTCAGCATCTTCCACATCCTCTGGCCGCGGCGCTCGAACGCCGAGCGCATCTCGGTGACCGCGGTGAGGTCGCCGCTGACGGCGGCGAGCGCGGCCATCTGCGACACGTTCGCCACGTTCGATGTGGTGTGCGACTGGAAGTTGACGGCGGCCTTCATGACGTCCTTCGGGCCGATCATCCAGCCGACGCGCCAGCCGGTCATGGCGTACGTCTTGGCGACGCCGTTCAGCACCAGGCACTGACCGGCGAGTTCCGGCACGAGAGCCGGCATGGACGCGAACGTGTGCCCGCCGAACGTGAGGTGTTCGTAGATCTCGTCGGTGAGGACCCACACCTTGTTGCGCACGGCCCACTCGCCGATGGCCTTCGTCTCCTCGGGCGTGTACACCGAGCCGGTGGGGTTGCTGGGGGACACGAACACGAGGGCCTTCGTGCGATGGGTGAGCGCGGCGTCCAGCTGGGCGACGGTGACCTTGAAGTCGGTGGACTCGTCGGTGTCGAGGATGACGGGCTTGCCGCCGGCCAGCTCGATCGCCTCGGGGTAGGTGGTCCAGTACGGGGCGGGCAGGATGACCTCGTCACCCGGGTCGCACATGGCGCAGAACGCCACGTACACGGCGTGCTTGCCGCCGTTCGTGACGAGCACCTGGTCCGCCGTGACGGCGTAGTTGCTGTCGCGCAGGGTCTTGGCGGCGATCGCCTCGCGCAGCTCGGGCAGGCCCGCGGCCGGCGTGTAGCGGTGGTTCTTCGGGTCCTGGGCGGCCCTCACCGCCGCCTCCACGATGTTCGCCGGTGTCGGGAAGTCGGGCTCGCCCGCCCCGAACCCGATGACGTTCTGGCCCTGCGCCTTCAGTGCCTTCGCCTTGGCGTCCACCGCGAGGGTGGCTGACTCTGCGATCGCACCCAGACGGGCAGAAACACGGCGCAATTCGGAGGGACCTGGCATGGCAAATAGGATTGCAGGGTGAGCGAGAAGAACCAACACGATTTCGTGATTCCCCCCGGGCTTCTCCCCGTCGACGGCCGCTTCGGGTGCGGCCCCTCGAAGGTGCGGCCCGAGCAGATCGATGCGCTCGTCGCGCGCGCGACGAGCGTGATGGGCACGTCGCACCGCCAGGCTCCGGTGAAGAACATCGTCGGTTCGGTGCGCGAGGGTCTCGTCGATCTCTTCGGGCTGCCGGAAGGGTGGGAGATCATCCTCGGCAACGGCGGCTCGACGGTGTTCTGGGATGTCGCGACGTTCGGTCTCATCCGCGAGCGCAGCCAGCACCTGGTGTTCGGCGAGTTCGGCGGCAAGTTCGCCGAGGCGAGCGCGGCGGCCCCCCACCTCGCCGACCCGGTTGTCGTGAGCAGCGAGCCGGGAACCCACCCGGAGCTCATCGCCGACCCCACATGCGACACCTACGCGTTCCCTCACAACGAGACCTCGACGGGCGTGATGATGACGCCGCGCCGCCCGGTCGGCGACGGGCTTGTCCTCGTGGACGCGACATCGGCCGCGGGCGGTCTCGCCTGGCGGCCCTCCGAGGCGGACGTCTACTACTTCGCCCCGCAGAAGTGCTTCGCGAGCGACGGTGGGCTGTGGTTCGCGGCCTGCTCCCCCGCCGCCATCGAGCGCATCCGCACGGTCAAGGCGACGAAGCGCTGGATGCCGGCCTCGCTCGACCTGTCGATCGCGCTCGACAACAGCGTGGCCAACCAGACGTACAACACGCCCGCGCTCGCCACGCTCATCATGTTCGACGACCAGCTGAGATGGATGAACGAGAACGGCGGGCTCCCCTTCGCCGCCGGGCGCTCGGCGGAGTCGGCGCGGATCCTGTACTCGTGGGCGGAGTCGCGCCCGTTCGCGACACCGTTCGTGAGGGACGTGGCTCAGCGCTCGAACGTGGTCGGCACCATCGACATCGAGGGCACGGATGCGAACGAGATCTGCCGCATCCTGCGGTCGAACGGCGTGGTGGACACCGACAGCTACCGCAAGCTCGGCCGCAACCAGCTGCGGATCGGCATGTTCCCCGCGATCGAGCCGTCCGACGTGGCCCAGCTGACGCGGTGCATCGACGCCGTCGTCGAGCACCTCGGTGCCTGACAGCCCGCCGCGACCGTAGAGTTGTCCCCGTGCCGATCGATGTCGACGAGGTTCTCGAGCGCTACTGGGACGACATCGCCCCGCTGCGCAGCCCGGTCCTGCTCGTGGCGCTGCAGGGCCTGTTCGACATCGGCGGCGTGGCAACGTCAGCGCTCGACTGGATGCTGAAGGAGCGCGACCACACGATCGTGGCCGACATCGACCCCGACCCGTTCTTCGACTTCACGCAGGCCCGCCCGGAGGTCTACAACGACGAGGACGGAGAGCGGCAGCTGCGCTGGCCCGAGAACGAGTTCGCCGTGGTGCGCTACCCGGAGGGATCGCGCGACATAGTGGTCCTGAACGGGATCGAGCCGCACCTCTCGTGGCCCACGTTCACCCGCTGCATGGTGGACGTCATCCGTGGGCTCGGCGTGGAACTTGTCGTGTCGCTCGGTGCGGCCGCCGAGCAGGTGCCGCACACGCGCGTGCCGTTCGTGGTCGGCTCCACCACCAACACGGACTTGGCCGCCAGGCTCGGTCTCTCCATGCCCCGCTACCAGGGCCCCACCGGCGTGGCCGGCGTGATGCTGGAGGCGTTCGACCGCGAGAACATCCCGAACGTCAGCCTGCGCGTCGGCGTGCCGCACTACCTGATGAACGCCCAGCACCCGAAGAGCGCCGCCGCGCTGCTGCAGCACCTCCAGCACGTGCTGCGGATCCCCACCGACCACACGAACCTGCAGGAGGAGATCGCACGGTGGCAGTCGCTGCACGACGCCGCCGTGGAGGACGACCCGCAGGCTCTCGGCTACATCGCGATGCTGGAGCGCCGCCACGACCAGATGACCGAGCGCATGATGCCGTCAGGCGACGACCTGGCCGAGGAGCTGGAGGCGTTCCTGCGCGAGCAGGACGACGAGTGACCTTGCGGCGCTCGGTGGGTCAGTAGAAACGGGCGAAGCGCACGGACGTGGTGCGGACGGCGATGATCTTGCCCTTCGCGTCCTTCACCACGAACGAGTAGCCCTTGAGGTAGCTGGTCACCACCGTGTTGGTGCCCTTCTTGCCCGAGACCTTCTTCACGATCGTCAGCTTCTTGCCCACCTTGCGGTACACCGTGAAGGTCCCCTT
>SXYT01000100.1 GCA_005788205.1 Actinomycetota bacterium
GCCCGTGGTGGAGGGAGAAATTCCGGCAGGACTGAACGGGGTGTACCTGCGCAACAGCGAGAACCCGCTGGTGCCGAACCGCGAGCGCTACCACCCGTTCGACGGCGACGGGATGATCCACTCGATCTCGTTCCGCGAGGGGCACGTGGAGTACCGCAACCGTTTCGTGCGCACGAAGGGCCTGGCGGCAGAGATTGAGGCCGGCGAGGCACTGTGGTCCGGGCTCGCGGAGTCCCCGAAGAAGGCCAAGCGCGAGGACGGCTGGGGCGCGCGCACACGCATGAAGGACGCGAGCAGCACGGACGTGGTGGTGCACCGTGGCATCGCGCTCACCAGCTTCTACCAGTGCGGCGACCTCTACCGCCTGGACCCGGTGACGCTCGCCGACATGGGCACCGAGTCCTGGGGCGGGAGGTTCCCCTCTGCCGGGGTGTCCGCGCACACGAAGGTGGACGAGTCGACCGGTGAGCTGTTCTTCTTCAACTACCAGACCACCGCACCGTTCATGCACTACGGCGTCGTCGACCGCAACGGCGTGCTCACCACGTACGAACCGATCGAGCTCCCCGGCCCGCGCCTGCCGCACGACATGTGCTTCACGCAGAACTACGCGGTCCTGAACGACTGCCCGCTCTTCTGGGACGAGGACCTCATCCCGAAGGGCGTCTACGCGAACCGCTTCCATCCCGACTTGCCGATGCGCCTCGGGGTCATCCCGCGCAACGGCCGCGGGGACCAGATCCGCTGGTTCGACTTCTCCCCCACGTTCGTGCTGCACTGGATCAACGCGTTCGAGGACGGCGACTGGGTCACCGTGGACGGCTACTTCCAGCAGGACCCTGCGCCGACGCTCCCGCCCGATGCGACCATCGACCAGCGCCTGTTCCGCTACCTCGACCTCCACGCGATGAAGTCGATCCCGTGGCGCTGGCGCATGAACATGCGCACCGGTGAGACGAAGGAAGGCCCGCTCAGCGACACCATCACCGAGTTCGGGCTCATCAACAACAACCTCGCTGGCCGCCCCTACCGCTACGCGTACTCTGCCCTGCCCACGGAGGGCTGGTTCACCTTCGAGGGCGTCATCAAGCACGACGTCACCACCGGGAACATGGAGACCTTCGCGTTCCCCGAGGGCACCTACTGCTCCGAGACCGTGTTCGCCCCGCGCCCCGGCGGGACCACCGAGGACGACGGGTGGTTGCTCACGTACACCACGGACATCGTGAACGACGAGAGCCACTGCGCGATCTTCGACGCACAGAACCCGGCCGACGGACCTGTCGCCCGGGTGCGCCTGCCCGAGCGGATCTGCTCGGGCACACATGCCTACTGGGCGGACGCCTCCACCCTCAGCCCTGCCTGACGCGCACCCGGCCCACAGGGGGGCAGTTCAGCATTTTGTCGCTGGAGCCGGGAGTTCTGCGCTGTTGAAAAGCCGCGAGGCGATCGAGTCCACGCACTCCGACCCGATGATGTGCGAGTGGCCATCCGCGTCCACCGACACGAGACGCGCGGCATCACCGAGCCGGGCTGCCAGCTCCTCCGACCATCGGAACGGCGTGGCGGGGTCGCGCAGGCCGCCGACGACGACCACGGGCGCAGAACCCGAGTACCTGATGGGGAACACCTTGCCGTCACCGTACGCAGGGTCGCACTCGATGTCCTCGAAGTCCTCGACCTCGATTCCCATCGAGTACCACGGTGCGGCAGCGCGCAGTTTTGCCACGAGCCCCGCAGGATCCGGCGGGCTGGATTCACCGAAACCAGAGGAGCAGGAAATGACGTAGTAAGCCGTGGTGTTGTTGTCCCACCCGCCGTCAGGCCGGCGGCCGCGGTAACTGTCCGCGGCATCGAGAACCAGATCGCCGTTGCCGCGGGCGGCCTCGGCGAGGATCTCGCCCAGGTAGGACCACGCATCACGGGAGTACAGCATCGCGATTGTTGCCGTCCTGAGGGCCTTGTGGTTCGCTTCTCGCCCACTTGTCGTCACCAGCGACTTCTTGTCCAGGCGGTCGTACAGGTCCACCCACGCCCCGCGCACGTTCGGGGATCGGAACGCGCACGAATCAGCCTGTTCCTGGCACCAGAGGGCCCACCTGTCGAACGACTCCTCGAACCCGCGGGCCTGAGTGAGGTTCTGCTCCTCCATGGTGTCAGCTTCCGGGTCGTACCCGCTGTCGAGCATCATCGCCCGCACGCGGTCGGGGAAGAGCGATGCATACACGGCTCCGAGGTGCGTCCCGTACGAGATGCCGAGGAAGGACATCTTCTCCTCGCCCATGGCGGCACGGATCAGGTCCATGTCACGGGCAGTGGCCTCCGTGGAGTAATGGCGCAGATCCTCGCCGAACTTCGTCACACACGCATCGGTGTCATCTGCGTCCCACTTGTCGAAGAGGACCTGCTCCCTGTCGTTGTCCGGGGTGTCGTCGAGGTACATCCACTCATCAATGTCGGCATCCTCGTAGCAGGTCACCGGCGACGATGCGCCCACACCGCGCGGGTCGAACCCGACGAGGTCGAAGCCCCCGAGCTTCACCTCTTTGTCGAGATCAGCCGCGAAGTACCTAATGAAATTGAGCCCGGAGCCACCGGGCCCGCCCGGGTTGGTGAGCAGGATTCCCTTGCGTGCACCTTCCGCGGGGAGTCGCACGAGGGCGAGCGAGATCTTCTCGCCGTCAGGCTCGGCGTGGTCGAGCGGGACCTTGAGCGTGGCACACTGGAACGGCTCCGGCAGTTCGAACACCGGTGAGCACGTGGCCCAGGTGAGGGGGCGAGCAGTCGTCATCGTGCCGTTCGACATCGAGACAGCGACGACCGACGCGGCGACCACTGCAGCGGCGGCGACGGCACCGACGGCAACTCTGCGCCTCGGGCCGGGGGAGGCCGCAGCGATCTGGTCGGCCGAGGCAACATGGTCCGGCTGTGGCTGCGGGTGCGGGGTCTGGTCATCAGTCATCGGCTGTGGTCCCTCTCGGTCGGTCGACACGGCTCGTCAGGCAAGGCAGTCTGGGGCATGGGTGTGCAGGTTTCCCCCGCTCCTGACCTTCACGACCGCAAATAATGGTTGACCACCTGGCCTCGCAGCATCTCAAGGATTCTCACTAATTCTGACTGGATTTGTCGGGAATTGGCTAGCCTTTCGTTTCCATGGGGCAGTTCCCGATCAACTTGAACCTGGCCGGCCGGCCTGTGCTGGTCGTCGGTGGCGGTCGCATCGCCCTGCGCAAGGTGCAACAGCTCCTCCTTGCTGATGCGGACGTCACGGTCCTCTCCCCTTCCATCGTGGACGAGCTGCGCGCACTGCCGGTGGCAAAGATCGAGCGCGAGTACCGCATCGGTGACGTGTCCGGGTACCGCCTTGTCATCACGGCGACGGGCGTGCGCGTCGTGGACCAGCAGATCTACGACGACTGCGAGATCCGCAACATCTGGGTGAACTCCGCCGACGACCCGGAGCGGTGCGCCTTCACCCTGCCCGCCACCATGCGCCGCGGCGAGCTGATGGTCACGGTCTCCACCGCCGGTGCCTCACCCGCTCTCGCGTCGTTCCTGCGGTCGCGCCTGGAGTCAGCGATCGGCCCCGGGTTCGCTGCGCTCGTGGACAGGCTTGCCGCTGAGCGCGTCGCGGTGCACGCGGAGGGACGCAGCACCGAGGACGTCGACTGGGCGCCCGTCATCGCCCGTGCGATAGACGAGCTCGGGATCGACTCGGCACTCCTCTCCGTGGAGGTCGCACGATGACCGTGCACCTGGTGGGGGCGGGCCCGGGTGACCCGGAACTGCTGACAGTGCGCGCGATGCGCCTGATCGGCTCTGCGGACGTGATCGTGCATGACGCCCTCGCGAGCGACGAGATCATCGCGCTCGCGCGGCCGGGCGTGGAACTGATCGATGTCGGCAAGAAGCCCGGCAACCCGACGCCCCAGGAACTCATCAACACGCTCCTCGTGCACCTCGGCTCGCAGGGTCTCGAGGTCGTGCGGCTGAAGGGCGGAGATCCGTTCGTGTTCGGCCGCGGTGGCGAGGAGGCCGAGGCCCTGCTGCAGGCCGGCGTCCCCCACACGGTCGTGCCGGGCATCACCTCCGCTGTCGGAGTTCCCGCGGCGGCCGGCATTCCCGTGACGCACCGCAACGTGTCGCCTGCATTCACCGTGGTCACCGGGCACCGCGAACGCGGCGGTGCATCGGCCATCGAGTGGGAGGCGCTCGCGCGTGTGGGTGGCACCATCGTGATCCTCATGGGTGTCGCAGAGCGCGCGGTGATCGCGCGTCGCCTCATGGACGGCGGGCTCGCGGCGGACACCCCGGTCGCTGCGGTCCGCTACGGCACGCGCGCGGAGCAGACCGTGGTGCGGTGCGACCTTGCCGGGCTCGCGGCCGCCGATATCGCCGCGCCGGCGACCATCGTGGTGGGGGCGGTCGCGGCGTTCGACTTCTCCCCCGTCGCGGCAGGCGCGACGCCCGCGGCCGTCACTGACGGGAAGCCGGGCCTCTGATGCGCAGGTCGATCGACGTCGTGCAGCTGGACCTCAGCGAGCACCCCGAGGGCCTGGACGACGCACCTGTTGCCTGGACCGTCTCGGTCAGCGACGACTACGACGACGCCGGGCCCCGCGTGCAGCTCACCGTGGAGCCGCTCGGCTCCCCCGGGGAGGGTCTCGTCGCTCATCTCTCGGCCGGCAACGCACGCCGGCTCCGCACCGCACTTGCAGACGCACTCAAGGAAATCGGAGAACAACCATGACGATCGCACCCGCACCCATCCCTCGCGATCTCGACGCCGAGCAGCAGCGCGACATCGAGCGCTTCGAGAAGGCGATCGGGCAGTACCTGGCCGGCGAGATCAGCGACGACGTGTTCCGTGTGATGCGGCTGAACAACGGCGTCTACGGCCAGCGCCAGGGCGGCACCAACCAGATGGTGCGCATCAAGTTCCCCGCCGGCACCATCAGGCCCGAGCACTGGGACGTGATGGCAGACCTCGCGGACGAGTTCTCCCGTGGCTGGGGCCACATCACCACGCGCCAGAACATCCAGTTCCACTTCGTGGAGCTGCGCCGCATCCCCGACCTGCTGCGCCGCATCGCTGACGTCGGCCTCACCTCCCGCGAGGCGTGCGGCGACACCGTACGCAACGTGATGGCGTGCCACCTGGCAGGGGCGTGCCCGTACGAGAAGATCGACGTGACCCCGTGGGCCGAGGCGGTGTACCGCCACTTCGTGCGCAACCCGCTCGGCCAGCGCCTGCCCCGCAAGTTCAAGGTGAACTTCTCCGGCTGCGCGACTGACTGCGGTCAAGCGATGTTCAATGACGTCGGCATCGTTGCCACCGTGCGCACCCGCGAGGACGGCACCACCGAACAGGGATTCCGTGTGTTCATCGCGGGCGGCCTCGGCGCCACCCCGCACCCCGCGCTCGCGCTCGAGGACTTCACGTCCCGCGAGGACCTGCTTCCGACGATCGAGGCAGTGCTGCGCGTGTTCGACCAGACCGGCAACCGCGACAACAAGCTGCGTGCCCGCCTGAAGTGGGTCGTCGACCAGCTGGGTATCGACGAGGTGCGCCGGCGCGTCATCAAGATCCGCACGACGCTCCCCGCGTCGTCCACGTGGCCTGGCGGCATCCCGCCGGAGGTCACGGCGACGGGCGATGCACCGGCGGGACGCGGGGACGGCGAGGTCAGCGAGATCGGCCAGGGCGTGCGCGTGGAACTGCGCTCGAGCGACCCGTTCACCAGATGGGAACAGGCCAGCGTCATCAAGGGTGCGGCGAACGGCACCGTGTCAGCCGTTGCGTATGCCGCGCTCGGTGACATCACCGCCCAGCAGTTCCGCGAGCTGGCGGCGATCCAGCGCCACTTCGCGGCCGACATGCGCCTGACGAACAGGCAGAACGTGGTCTTCCGCGGCATGCAGCCCGGCCAGATGCGTGAGCTGTTCGACCGGCTCGACGCGATGGGCATGGCGCGCCCCGGTGCCGAGCTCGCCCGCGACGTCGTGGCCTGCCCGGGTGCCGACACCTGCAACATCGCCGTCACCCAGTCGCGCGGTCTCGCCGATGCGATCGGGTCCAGGCTGGAGGAGGAGGGTCTCGCCGAGGTGGGCGGCGTGCGCATCAACATCTCCGGCTGCACGAACAGCTGCGGCCAGCACCACGCGAGCGACATCGGATTCTTCGGTGCAGAGCGCCGTGCCCACGGCAAGTCGCTGCCCGGCTACCAGATGCTGCTCGGCGGCCACATCGGCGACGAGCAGATCCACTTCGGCGAGAAGGCACTGCGCCTGCCCGCGAAGAACGCACCCGAGGCTGTCGCCCGCGTGGTGCGGCGATTCGCCGGGGAGCGCACCGCCGGCGAGACGTTCCAGGGATGGCTCGCCCGCAACGGCGGCGCGAAGCAGATCGGCACCACCCTTGCCGACCTCGATGACATCCCGCTGCCGGACGAGGCACCCGACTTCTTCGTGGACTACGGCGAGACCGGTCCGTTCACGGGCGAGGTCGGCGACTCCGAGTGCGCGGTCTGACTACAGCCTGATCGCAGCCTGACCGCAGCCTGACTGCTCGCGGCGTCAGGAGACGACGGAAGCGACCGTGCTGACCACCGCGTCAGCCCTGGCACCCGGCCCGAGAACCGCGGCGACGCCGGCGGCCCTCAGTTCGTCGACGTCCTGGTCGGGGATGATGCCGCCCACGACCACGGGGATCTCGCTGCCGCGCGCGCGCAGTGCCTTCACCACGAGCGGCGCGAGCGTCATGTGCGCCCCGGAGAGCATGGACAGCCCGACCACGTCGACGTCCTCGTCGATCGCGGCGGCGGCCACCGTGTCGGGGGTCTGGAAGAGTCCCGTGTAGATGACCTCCATGCCGGCGTCGCGCAGCGTGCGGGCCACGATCTTGATGCCGCGGTCGTGCCCGTCGAGACCGACCTTGGCCACGAGAACGCGGGTGGGCATCAGATGCTCGGCACTTCCGTGTGGCGGCCGAAGACGCCGCCGAGCGTCGACATCATCTCCCCCAGCGTCACGTAGGCGTGCGAGGCGTCGATGAGGGCGGGCAACAGGTTGGCCTCCGGGTCTGCGGCCTCGAAGGCGAGCCGGTCGCGGGCCGCGGCCACCTTGGCGTCGTCACGGTCGCGGCGCACGGAATCAAGCCGCGCGCGCTGGCGCTCCTCCTGCTCCTGGGTGATGCGC
>SXYT01000101.1 GCA_005788205.1 Actinomycetota bacterium
GCCCTGTGGAGCAGTCCCGTGAAGGGCGCAGAGGCCGAGATGAACGAGTTCTGCGGCTTCCCGGGTGATGCGACGATGATCGGCCTCGTCTACCTGGGGCACGGCACACGCGAGACGCCGCCGCGCGACCGTCCGGCACCGGATGTCAACTGGCTGGGGTAGGCCGAGCCGGGTGAAGCAGTGTGGTCGATCCGGCCGACGGACGGTGTACTTGCCGTGAACTCACGACCAAGCGGATAGCCAAATCTGGGGATCATTCGTAGTTTCGGCCTGTGGAGTCATCCGCCCGCGCCACGGGGCGTCTGAGCGAACTGGACGGAATCAGGGCCGTCGCACTCGCGCGCGTTCTGACGTGGCATGCGACAGGTTGGGCATGGACGACATGGCTCGTGTCCGCCGTTCCGGCGATGTTCGCTGTCACTGGGACACTGATGGCGCGCACCGCCCGTGAACATGGGGTGAGGACGATGGTCCGCCGCCGCCTGGTTCGGTTCTACCCGGCGTGGCTCGTCTATGCGGCGGTGGTGCTCGTCGTCTCGCGACAGTCGAGCTCTGCCACGGGGCCAATCATCAATTTTCTCGTGCCGTTGCGCACCCCCACCTCAGAGGTGGCCGGGGAATGGTTCACGTCGGCACTCTGGTACGTGAGCAGCTATCTCTGGGTCATTGCTCTCTCCCCCGTGCTCCTGTGGCTGGTGACGCGTTGGGGGTACGTTCCCGCGGCGTCCATGGCCGCCACCACGCTGTGGTTGTCGTGGCAGGGACTCGATGCCGATGGGACCTGGTGGAAGACCACGGACATCATCCTCTACTGCGCGTGCACCGCCGCTGGGATGGCATGGGAGACACGCGGGACATCGGCCCGTGCGCTCACGCGAATGCTGGTGGCAGCGGCGCTGGCCTCCGTCGGATGGGCTCTCCTGCGGTGGCCTGTCGATGGGGTCGTGAATAACGACCATGGACTGCACCTCCTGGTCGGGGCCGGCTGGACTGCGGTGTTCCTTCTGGTCCCTCGACTGACGCGCCGTGTCGCGATGAACGCCGCATCTCGACTACTGAACCGTGCCTCACTCACCGTGTACCTCTGGCACCCGGCAGTCGCATGGTCTGCATGGAGATTCCTGCCCGCGACGATTGACGGCGCAGTCCGACCGCTGGCCGTGCTCGTCGTGACTGCACTATCCGTGACGGTGGTCGTGCCGGGCCTCGCTTGGATAGAGACTTTCCGGCCGGGGCACCTGCGCCGACCGATGACCGCGGTTCGCACGAGCGCCCTCCTCGCCGCAACGGCAGTGCTCGCACTGCCTGCTGTCCAGCGACGGGTAGATTTTCATGCCTCGGCGTTGGACCAACCCCTGCCGCCGTCAGCTGCACCAGTGATCGCACCGGTGCCGGTGGACAAGTCCGTGACTGACTTCCTGGAGACCCTGCCTCCGGATGGCGGCCTGCCCACCGACGAGATGCAGAGGGTCCTCGAGCGCCACGACGCCAAGGCTGGCCTCGGGGGGCTCCGCGCAGTGGTGATCACAGGTGACGGACGCACATGGACGGGCTTCGCCGGCGGGATGGACGGCCTCGCAACCAAGAGTGCCGTCGGCAGCATCACGAAGACGTTTACTACGAGCCTCATCATGGAGGAGATTGCCGCAGGCACGATGGGCCTCGACGACGAGATTGGCGATCTCGGCATCGGATTCGGTCACCCCGGTCTTACTGTGCGCCAGCTCCTCACCCACACGAGCGGCATCGCCAAGATCACGGAGAACCGCGCACTACTGGACGACGGGACCACGCCGCAGGAAGCCGTGAGCTGGGCAGGACGTCGTCCGCTGGCATTCAAGCCGGGGAGCCGCGTGAGCTACTCGACGACAGGGTTCGCGGTGCTGGGGCTGCACCTGGAGAAGGTCACCGGACGCACCTTCGAGGACCTCGTGACCGAGCGGATCGCCATCCCGTACGGCTATGAACTCGAGTTCTTCCGCGGTCGTTACCGCAGCATCGGGTTCGCGACAGGCGGCATCTTCATGCGGATGAATGACCTTGCCGACTGGATCAGACGGTACGTGCGGGACCGATCCGTGCCCGGCGCACCCTGGAACTGGGACTTCAGGGGCACCACAGGGATCGGAGTGCACGGTTATTGCCCGTGCGAGGGGAAATCCTTCACTGCCCTCGGTCACATGGGTGGCCGTACCTTCGCCACGGTTGATGCCGACGGCACGGTCGTCGTCCTCGACTCTGTCGGGATTCTCGTGAACGAAAACTATGGGTCCACACAGTCGCTCGCACAGGAGCTGCGCCTCCTCGCAGGCGGCGGGCAGTCAAGGTTGAGGCCATGACTCGGCCGGCGTCGACACCCGCGCGGCTGGTTCTGGGCGTGGCATGCGCAGGAGCGGTGCTCCACGTTGCACTCGTATTGGTGGCTGCCTCCGTCGGCGGAAAAGGGCTGCGGTTCACTCTGTTCGACGACGCAATGATCTCCATGGACTACGCGAGGACACTCGCCGAGACCGGTGAGTTTGTGTGGTTCGCCGGTGCGCCCCGCGTGCAGGGCATCACCAATCCCCTGTGGGCCGGTTGGATGGCACTTGTCCATCTCGTCGGGTTCGGCGGCAATGGTGCCGCACTGGCCGTGATCGTCACCGGAATCGTGCTCCTTCTTCTCCTCGCAGTCGCGACCGGTCTCGCATCGGCAGCGGTCCTGCGCGCGGAGTCCGGGTTAATTGGCATGTTTGCAGCAGGAGCAACAGTTCTGTGTCTTCCTACGGTCTACTGGACACTGCGCGGAATGGAGGTCGGGCTGATTGCCCTTCTCGGGATCACTGTTGTGATTCTGCTCGTCTTTCCGACGCGCCGTAACACGCTCCGAACAGTGCTCATTACGGTCACGTGTCTCGCCGGGGTCGCAACCCGGTTCGACTTCATCGTGATCGCAGTCGGCGCCTCGCTCGGACTCGTCCTCGCACAACGCCGCATGACCCGTGGCGTCGGCGCGACACTCGTTGCAACGGCAGCCAGTGCCGCTCTGGTGCTCCTCTGCCAACGCGCGTACTACGGGTCAGCTATGCCCAACACCTACACGCTCAAAATGTCGGGCACGGACGTCTGGACCAGATGCGCGCGGGGACTCGTGGCGAGCGGAAAGCTCCTGCCCGTGCTGTTCCTGGTGGGGCTGTGCATCGTCGTCGTCGCCCGGTCGGACGGTGGCACACGGCGCTCTCTCGTGTATGTCTGCGTGACGGCATTCTTCGCGGTGTGCGCCTACGCCGTCTTTGTCGGGGGTGATGCGTGGGAGAACGACATGATGAGCCGATTCCACGCCTCCGTGATGCCCCTGACGGTTCTCGCCGTGTCCGCAACATTCGGGGACCGCTCCGTGATCCGTCGGCTCGGCCGCCTCCGTCTGGTCGTACCCTCCACGATCGTGCCCGCGACGTTCGCCACTGCGCTCACGGTGAACCCTGGCGGCTTCTCCGCGGCTCGGTTCGTCCCGGTCCTGCTCTCCACGACGACAGCAAGTGCTGCGTTCTTGTGGGCGTGCTCGCGCAAGGTCCCCCGGGGTGCAGCAGCATCGATCTTGCCGGTGGTGCTCGCCGCAGTGTCGGTGGTCCCGCTCTCTGCGGGATCTGCAGGCGTGTGGATGCAGATTCATGCCAGAGACCCACTTCTCACGCGGACCAACCATCACGTTGCCGCGACCGCTACGACTCTCGGCATGGTTACCGATGACTCTGCCGTCATCGCGACGGTGTGGGCCGGACTTCCCGCGTACCAGTCCCGTCGCCGGATGATCGACATCCTCGGCAAGAACGACCCAGTGATTGCATCGATGGAGCGCCGCGCGAATTTCTTCCCGGGCCACGACAAGTGGGACTACGTCCACAGCGTGCGCAGCCAGTCACCCGACGTTGTGTACCAGGTCTTCAGCCGTGACCCCGACGAGGATGTCCCTGCGCTGCTCGGGTCCTGGGGCTACGTTCGCAGGTGCACCGATGCAGGTCCGTTCGCTCGCACGGGGGCGTGGTTCCTCTCGAACAGCGCCAACGTGAGGTGGGATCTGCTCACCGCTTGTTGATCAGCGGGCGACGAGCGA
>SXYT01000102.1 GCA_005788205.1 Actinomycetota bacterium
CGTCCTTCCGCTCGGGGCCGTGGAGCAACACGGTCCCCATCTTCCCCTGGGGACGGATCTCTTCGTGGCGGATGCAGTCTCCCGCGCGGCTGTCGAGGCGCACGGGGAGGCCCACGACGTGTGGCTCCTCCCGCCGCTCGGATTCACGAAGTCGAACGAGCACGCCTGGTCCCCCGGCACGGTGTGGCTCTCGGCGGAGACCCTGCTCGCGGTGCTGAACGACATCGGCCGGAGCATTGCGGCGACGCCAGCGACGCGACTGCTCTTTCTGAACGGCCACGGCGGCAACAGCGCGCTCTTGCAGGTGGCGAACCGCGAGCTGCGCTTGAGGCATGGCCTCAGGACGTTCCTGGCGCACCCGCACTTGCCTGCGGACCAGGGCGGGTCTTCGCCGGCAGGCGAGCTGGGCATGGGAATCCACGGCGGGACCGACGAGACATCGGTGATGCTCCACATCCGGCCCGACCTGGTCGACATGTCGAAGGCGGTCCGGCGGGTGCCCGAGGGCTTGGCGGGAAACACCCACGTGAGGTTCGGCGGGTCGGTCCCGTTCGGCTGGCTGTCGAACGACTTTTTCCCGGAGGGTCACATCGGCGACCCCACGCTCGCGACTGCGGACCTCGGCAGCCGCATGTTCGGCACTGCTGTGACCACGCTGGGCGAGGTGTTCGGCGAGGTGTCGAGGTTCGATTTCGGCCGCTGAGGCGCCGTTTCGCTGCCCGTCAGCAGGTCCCTTTCCCTCTCGGTGAACGCAAAACGGGGAGGGGCTGCGCCCCTCCCCGTCGAGTGCGGTGGTTGACCGTTGCTCAGCCGAGCTTGATGTTCGGGTCGATGAACTCGTTGGTCACGATGTCCTCGGCCGTCAGGCCCTCCTTCACCTTGGCACCGGTGGTCTGGTAGACCGGGGTCGCCAGGGCGATGAAGTCGGTGACGCGCTGCAGGTCGAAGGACCCGAGAGTGCCGTCGGGGCTGTTCGCCACGAGCTTGTCGGCGAGCTGCTTCTCGACCGAGGCGGCTGCCTGGCCCGCGTCGTAGACCCATCCGTTGTTGAACTGGTTCACGGCATCGAGGATCATGGCGTTGGTGGTGTCGGGGCTCTGGACGTAGTCGAGCAGCGCCTGCTGCATGACCGGCACGAGCTTCTTCAGGCACTCAGCGTTCTTCGAGAGGCTCTCCGGGGTGCCGCCGAGCGAGGAGGCATAGGCCGTCCAGCCGGCATCGTGGATGTACTGGTACGCGACCGGCTTCATCCAGTCCTTGAGGACCTTCTCGTAGAAGTACGGCTCGGCCGTGCCGAAGCCCTGCTGGGCGTCCTTGCCCCCGGCCGCGACGAACGAAGCCGGTGTGCCGTCGTACGTGCCGTCGACCTGCTTCTTGTCGAGGATGCCGTTGGCGGTGAAGTAGTCCATGTAGGCGGCGCCGTCGAAGTAGCGGACCTTCACGCCGGGCTCCTTGAGATCAGCGATCGTCTTGGCGTCCGCGTAGGTCGCGGGGTCCCACATGATGATCTGCGGGTTGATGTTGAACGGTGCGAAGACAGCCTTGGTCGGCTTCTCGACGGAGTTGCTCACTGCTTCGTCCGTGCTGGTGAAACCGAGCATGATCTCGGGATCCTGGTACAGCAGAGCGGTGACCTGCTGGTAGCCGACAGCCGGGCCGCCGGGACGGACCTCGACCTGGACGCCGGTCTTCTCGCCATTGGCGACGAGGTCACCTCGGACGGCGACCTTTTCCGTGTCGACCTCGTAGCCGGCTCCGATGAGCTGGTACAGCATGCCGTGCTCGGACTCGGGGTTCCAGTCTGTCTGGAGGATGACCTTTGCGGGGCAGACGCCCGAAAGGTCGATTGCGCCTGCGGCAGGCGCATCGCCGGCCGGGGCGGTCGTGTCGGAACTCGAGTCGCCGCCGCCGCACGCCGAGAGCGTGAGTGCTGCGACCATCGAGATGCCGAGAAGTGATCTCTTCATCATTGGTTTCTCCTGTGTGGGTGAGGTTGATTCTGCATGGCGGGTCATTGACCCCTGGTGGTGATGTGCCATTTCCCGATGGCTCTGCGGGAGAGCCAACCGAAGAAGAGGAACACAACCAGACCTAGGACACTCGCCATGATGATGGCGGTGATGAGTTCGGCGCCCCAGAGGCGCGAGCGGTAGACATCGATCTGTGCGCCGATGCCGACGGTTCCACCCTGACGGAAGTAGAAGTCGCCGACGACGGCGCCGATGACGGCGAGGCCCGCGGAGATCCGGAGGCCGACGAAAATGTTGGGCAGAGCGGCGGGGAACTGGAGTTTGGTCAGTCTCACCCAGCGGGTGGACCCCTGCAGCGTGAAGAGCTCGTGCTGGCTCTTCTCCGCTGACAGCAGCCCGAAGAGGGTGTTGCTGACGATGGGGAAGATGGAGATGAGGACGACGACGAGGAGCCGCTGCTTCGTCGATCCGTCGATGAGGGCCCTGATGAGCGGTGTGAGTGCGAGGATCGGCGCGGACTGGACAGCAACGAGGTACGGCCAGGTCGCACGTTCGAGCCACTGCTTGCTGCTCATCAGCACGGCGAGCGTCATGCCGATGACAATCGTGATGCCGAGGCCCATGAGTGCGATCTTCGCGCTGTCCCAGAGGGACATGAGAATCGGCTGGAACCCCCGGCGCTCACCTGTGCGCCACACGAGGAACCCGTCCGTGATGACTTTGTGTGGAGTGGGGAGCAGGAACCTCTTCTGCGGTGGGAGGATGACGGAGGAGAGCAGATACCAGAGTCCGACGAAGAGGGCGAACACGACTGCAGGCCCGACGTAGTCGGAGAAGCGCCGGCTGGTGCTCATCTCCGGAAGCACCTCGTTCAGCATCGCGGCATCCACGGGTGGGGTCGCCATCTCGCTCATTGGAGTGCCCCCCGGAGGGCGTGCGACACCTTCGCGCACGTCTCGCCGAACTCCGCGGTGTACCGGAGGTCGTGCGTGCGCGGGTAGGCGAACGGGATGTCAATCGATGCGATGATCCGTCCCGGCCGCGCAGACATCACGAGGACCTTGGTGGACATGTAGACGGCCTCGGATATCGAGTGTGTGATGAACAGGCCGGCGAACCCCTGCGACTGGAACAGTGACAGCAGCTCGTCGTTCAGGCGCTCGCGGGTGATCTCGTCGAGGGCCCCGAAGGGCTCGTCGAACAGGAACACCTCAGGGTGCATGACGAGCGACCGCGCGAGCGATGCCCTCATCCGCATGCCGCCCGACAACTGGCGCGGGTACTTGTCTTCGAAGCCGGTGAGACCGACGAGCTCGATCGCGGCGGCCGCGCGCTCCGCGCGCTCCGCCTTGTTGAGGCCGTGGAGCTCGGCGATGAGCTCCACGTTGCGGCGGACGTTGCGCCACGCCATGAGTGTGGCGTCCTGGAACACGTACCCGATGCTGTCCCGGTCGACCCGGCAGGTGCCGCCGGTGGCCGACTCGAGATTCGACGCGATGCGCAGGAGCGTTGACTTGCCGCAGCCACTCGGGCCGACGACCGTCACGAACTCGCCTGGGGATATGGAGAGGGACACGTCCTCGAGTGCCTGGGTCCCGTCCGGGAAGCGCATCGACACCGACTCGAAGCTCAGTGCGGGTGGTCTGGGCTGTGTCATCGTGCCGCCGTTCTCGACTTCTGACACCCGATGATCACGCACGCACCGAACATAAACGATGGTTCCTCCGTATGCGTCACGCCACTGTTTACTTTCTGTTCCGATTGGACCCGGTTGAGGGGCCCGCGTCCTCGACGCGACGGTCGGGGGCTCCGGTCGCCAACGCCTCCCGCACAGTAGTTGCCCTGACGGAGAGGGCTGGAGACGTGCCGCTGGCCGTCTCTGGTTCGCGGGCACCGATCGCGCGTGCCGCTGACGCGGTGACGCACTCGAGGGCCTCCTCGGGGGAAAGGTGGGCGACCGTGACGAGGAGGTTCGCGGCCTCCAGTGGATCGGCACGGCCCATGGGGTTGAAAGGGTCCTGCAGGTTGTCGCCACCGGCGCACACGTTGACGCCCTCCTCAAGGAGCACCCGCACGGGAGCGAGCGCACGCGGGGGAGCGGTCCGCACTCCGTTCGCCTGCAGGTAGAGGTTCGTCTGGGGCAGGCTTACTACGGAAATGCCCGCCGCCGCCGCCTTGCGGGCGACCGCTCTCTGCTCGTTCTCCGGACGCATCGACAGGCTGACGCAGTGGCTCGCCACCGCGCTCACGCCGCTCCCGGTGCGCAGCATGAGGTCGGCCAGCAACTCGAGGTCCCGCGAGGCGGGGTCGAGGTTCTCGTCGGCGTGCAGATCGAGCGGGAGCCCTGAGGCGGTGGCTAGGGAGTGGAGGTACTCGACTGCACCCGCGGGATCGTCGTCGAGGTGGGGGCAGCCGCCCACCACGTCGGCTCCAGCCGCCACCGCACGGTCCGCCAGTGCCCTGAGCCCCGTCGATTCGGGCCCCGTGACGGGCCATGAGAGAAGCATCGCGACCTGCACGTCGATGAATCCCGCACAGTCCTTCTTCGCCGCGAGCAGTGCCTCGAGCGACTCGAGACCGTTCGCGAGCGTGACGTCGGCATGGGTGCGCACGGTGGAGACCCCGTTCGCCGCGTACATCCTGAGGGCACGCACGGCCCGTTCGTGGGTGTCGGCCGGCGTGATGGACTCCCGTGCTGCATCGAGAGCGATGATGGCTCCCATGAGGTCGCTGGACTCGTTCCGGACGCGCTCGGCGAGGAACGCCTTGTCGATGTGTGCGTGCGGCTCCACGAGCATCGGCAGGTGGATGCGTGCCTCCACGCCCGGCACGGTGACGGCGCCCGGAAGGTCTGCGGTGCTCACACGAGGGGGGAGAGCGACGGAAGCGGCCTGCGCTCCATCTTCTCCCCGAGACGCGGCAGCACTTCCTCGGCCACGAGGTGCATCTGCTCGGTCATCTCCTCGCGCGTGACTCCCGGGAAATCAAAGAAGAAACAAATGTGCTTGAGATCGAGGAGGTCACGCCAGAACCCGAGAGTGTCGACGGCATCGTCGATGGAGCCGACGATCTGGATCTTCTGCTCGTTCGATTCCTCGACAGTGGGATTGTGGTTGAACGCGACCTTCGACCCGTCGGGGTTGCGGTAGCTGGAGAAGCGGCCGTAGGGGGAGAGGAAGTTGCAGAACTCCACGTGTCCGGGTCGGCCCTTGACCATTGCCTGTTCGCGGGTCTTGCCGACGTGGATGTTCATCACGAGGCACCTGTCCTCGCCCGGCCCGACGGGCTTGCCCATCTCGTCGCGGATCTCGGCGTAACGGTCCCACTTCTGCTTCTGGCTGTCCGCGTTCTGCAGCCAGTACACAGCCTTGTGGCCCGCGCGGGGCACGTACTCGATCGTCTCTGGGCTGGTCACGGGCTGGTACACGTCGACGTGGCGTTCCGGGCGGGGGATGAGCGTCAGGTCGTCCACGTAGCTGCCGCGGTCTGGGATCTCGTCGGGCGGGAAGACGAACTGCTTGCCGCGGTAGCTGAACCGCTCGTTCGCCCACGCGAGCTTGATGACCTCGAGCGCCTCCTCGAAGATCTCGCGGTTCTGGCGGTCGTGCTCGGCCGACATCTCGTTGTCACCGGAGGCGACGACCGTGCCGAGGCTCCAGGCCTCGCGCGGGACGGTGCCGCGGCCCACGCCGAACTCCATGCGCCCGCCGGTGATGATGTCGGCGATCGCGAAATCTTCGGCCAGGCGCAGTGGGTGCCACTGGGGCACCACGTTGAACATCTGCCCGAGGCGCAGCTCCTTGGTCTGTGTCGCCAGGTGCTGTCCGAACTGGATCAGGTTCGGGAGCACCTCGTAGCCCTCGTACTGGAAGTGGTGCTCGGTGAGCCACATCGTGTCGTACCCGAGCGAGTCCATGGTTCGGGACCACGCGAGGAGGTTGCGGTAGCACTCAATGACGTCGGTGTTGCCGTACCGCCTGTCAGTCGGGGCAACCTGACCGGCGTCCGGCATCGGGACCGTGCAGAAAAAATTCGCATCAACTCGCATGGCCACACCGTAATTCGCCCCGGGGGCCGGGCTGTCAGCGCCCGGTGAACAAGTTGTAAACAGTGCGTTCGGGGTCTAGCGCCAGAGACCGCGTGCCGAGAACACGTCCCGCAAGGCCCGTGTGTCGTCTGACATGACTCCGTCCACGCCGATGTCGAGGAGCCGCGCGATCTCGGCCGGGTCGTCCACGGTCCACACGTGGACCTGCAGCCCGAGTGCATGTGCGCAGGCCACGAACGAACGGGTGACCACCGGGATGGGGCCCTGCGACACCGGGACCTGGGCGGCCCGGGCCGGCCCGATGCGCGCCAGACTGTGGCGTGTGCGGCTGGCAAGCACGAGACTCGCCACCTCCTTCGGGCCCGTGGACGTGCAGAGTGCGTCACCGAAATGACCGCGGAATCGCCTCAAACGCCTGTCACTGAACGACCCCACGCAGACCCGGTCGAGACAGCCCAGCCTGACAAGAGTGGCGATCAGGGCATCCTCCGCCTCAGTCGTCTTGCAGTCGATGTTGACCCTGAGTGCGGGCCAGGTGGTCAGGATGTCCTCGAGCAGCGGGATTGGCTCCCGCCCGTCAACGCGCGCCGCCCTGAGTTCGGACCACGGTGTCTCCTCGATGCGTGCGTCGATTCCGCACGTGCGGAGCAGACCGTCGTCGTGGAATGCGACAAGCACGCCGTCGGAGGTGACGTGCACGTCTGTCTCGACGTGGGTGTAGCCGAGGGTCACAGCGTCCTGGAAGGCCGCCATGGTGTTCTCCGGCGCCACGGAGAGGCCCCCACGGTGCGCGAAGGCGATCGGACCGTCGACGTCGAGGAATGGGTGGGGTGTCACGCCCACCCGGGGCGACCTCAGATCGAACGGCCGGCGGCCGCCCAGTACTCGTCCTTGAGGAGACGCTTGTACAGCTTCCCGGTGGGGTGACGGGGCAGGTCGGGCCTGAAGTCGACGCTCCGCGGGCACTTGATGTCAGCCAGGTGTTCGCGGCAGTACGCGATGAGCTCGCGTTCGAGGGCCTTCGCTGACTCTGCGTCGGCGGGCATTTCTTTCGGCTGCACCACGGCCTTGACCTCCTCGCCGAAGTCGTCGTTCGGCACCCAGCACCCACCCCCACCGCTGGTCGAGTAGTCGACGCGCGCGAGGCACGAGCGCCGCATCGACGTATCGAGACCACTCGGCGCGGATCAGCGTCGAGCGGGCACGCCCTCCAACCGCTGGTCGAG
>SXYT01000015.1 GCA_005788205.1 Actinomycetota bacterium
CCCCACTTCTTCTCCAGCACGACATTGCGGCCCTTGGGTCCGAGGGTGACGCGCACCGCGTCGGCCAACTTGTTCATGCCTGCTTCGAGGCCGCGACGTGCCTCTTCGTCGAACGCAATGAGCTTTGCCATGGTCTTTCCTCCAGGTGTGGGGGTTTCGCTAGGGATTGTCACTCGGGCGAACCGAGCGCTGGCACTCTACCGAGGAGACTGCTAATCCCACTACCCCGCCCCGGGGCCTCACTCGAGTCGCCGCGGCTAGAAGCCGCCGGCGACCACACACACCCGTTCGGCCACAGGCCTCACTCGAGTCGCCGCGGCTAGAAGCCGCCGGCGACCGCCGGGATGATCGAGACGGTGTCGCCGGCCTTGACCGGGGTGTCCAGACCCTGCAGATAGCGGACATCGTCGTCGCTCACGAAGATGTTCACGAACTTGTGCAAATCGCCGTTGCCGTCGAACAGCCGCTCGGCGAAACCGTTGTGCCGGGAGTTGAGCCCGTCCAGCACCTCTTTCAGAGTGGTGCCCTCCACCTCGACGGTGGATGCTCCGCCGGAGATCGGGCGCATGGTGGTGGGGATTCGAACGGTCACGGCCATGCAGCGAACCCTACCGATTCGCCGGGGATTCACCACCGGGCCCGCCATTGCATCCGTATCGTGGCGGCGTGCGGGTGCTGGCTGCGAGCGACAAGTTCAAGGGCACGCTCACGGCCGCCCAGGCGTGCGCTGCAATCGGTCATGCGTGCTGGGAACTCGGCATCGACTGCACCGAGATGCCGATGGCCGACGGAGGCGAGGGCACCCTCGCGATTCTCGGGGGGCCAAACCGGCGCACCACAGTGACTGGCCCGCTCGGCGACCCCGTCGAGGCCGAGTGGCACCTCAGCAACGGGGTCGCGGTGATCGAGATGGCAAGAGCCTCGGGTCTCGCACTGGTCGGCGGCGCAGAGGGCAACGACCCCGTCGCTGCCAGCACCCAGGGCACCGGCGAGCTCATCGACACCGCACTCGACTTCGGTGCACGCAAGATCATCGTGTGCCTCGGCGGGTCCGCCACCACCGACGGCGGATACGGCGCCTTGCGCGCAATCAGCACCCCGGCACGGCTGAAGGCGGTGGAGTTCCTGGTCGCGTGCGACGTCGAGACCCTCTTCGTGGATGCGGCCGGGGTGTTCGCACCGCAGAAGGGTGCAAGCCCCGCTCAGGTTCGCCTGCTGCGCGGCCGCCTGGAACGTCTCGCCCAGCTCTACGGATCAGAGCACGGCATCGACGTGACCTCCATCCCCGGCAGCGGCGCCGCGGGCGGTCTCGCGGGCGGTCTCGCGGCACTCGGCGCCACGCTCCTGCCCGGGTTCGACATCGTCGCCGAGGAGACCGGCTTCGACGAGGCAGTGAGGGCGCACGACCTCGTCATCACCGGCGAGGGACTGCTGGATGCCACCAGTTTCGACGGCAAGGTCGTGGGGAGCGTGCGCGACTACGCGGCAGAGGCAGGCGTGCCCGTCCGTGCGGTTGTCGGCGACATCGACCCGGACACCGAACCGGGCGACATCGCCTCCGTGAATGCACGGTCACTCACCGCCGAGCACGGCCGGGACGAGTCGATTAACCAGACGATGCGCTGCATCGAGGAGACCGTCACCGGTCTGCTGCGCGGGTTCCGCGAGGGGAACTGACCGGAGGATCAGCCCGCGGGCGGGACCGTGGTGGTGGCTGCTCCGCCGTTCGGGGTGCCGGTCACGCCGGGCAGCGGCTTGTTCGACAGGTCCTGGCCGAGAAGGACCAGGACACATGCCTCACCGAGGGACCCCGTCTCGAGCGGGACAGGGCTGGGCATGGCACCGGTGTCCACATTGCCGCCGAGCACGGAGACGACATCAGCGGCGGCCTGCTCGCAACCGGCCAGGTAGAAGACGCCGGTCTTGGCCCGCTTCGGGGTGCCCGGGGCCACGTTCAGGGCCGGCTGGACCACAAAGTTGACGGCCTGGAGATTGGTCGTCATCGTGCCCGCACTGCCGGCGATCCCCGAGGAGTTGGCAACCTGGATCTTGAACGAGCCCCGGTTGAACGGCGGGGGTGTGGTGGGCGTGGCGTCGTTCGGGTCGGCGGGTGCCGCGGTGTCGGACGGCTGGTCCGTGTTGGTACCGGGCGTCACGGTGGACCCGCCGTCGTTGCGGACGTCGCGGAGGATGAGAAAGCCGAGCACGAGGGCGACGACGGCGACGACCGCTCCCATCGTGCCGGTGTTCGGCAGGGACACCGAGGGTCTGGATCCGCGGGGGCGTTGCTGGCTCATGAGATGACCTCCTGGGTTCTCGTGGTCTCGGGACACGGTAGTGGGCATTTTCCGCACTCACGGGGCATCATGAGTTCGGCGAGCACCGAAACCCGCGTGAAACAAGGGTTTCCCGCATTGGAGCCGAATGTGGGGATTGAACCCACGACCTACCGCTTACAAGGCGGTTGCTCTACCACTGAGCTAATTCGGCAGGACGATTTCATCCTACGCTCCGCACCCGTTGCCCCGCACAGGGACATCACGGGGATGCGATGCACTGACCTACTTCTGCAGGCGGACGCGCGCGACCTCGTAGGTCGCGAGTGCCGCCGCGGCGGACACGTTCAGCGATGACACCTGGCCGAGCATCGGGATGTTCACCACTGTGTCGCACCTGTCCTTGACCAGCCTCGACAGGCCGGACCCCTCCGCACCGAGCACGATGCAGATGCCCTCTGCCGCGAGCTTGCCGATGTCGAACAGGGAGTCCTTGCCGCCGTCATCCAGGCCGACGACCCAGATTCCTTTCGCCTTCATCTGGTTGATCGCCGTGGGCAGGCCGGACACGAGCGACATCGGCACGTGCTCCACCGCACCTGCGGCTGCCTTCGCCACCGTGGGGGTGACGTGCACGGTGCGGTGCTTCGGCAGCACCACGCCGGTCACGCCGGCACCGTCGCAGCAGCGCAGAAGCGCACCGAGGTTGCCGGGGTCCGTCACGCCGTCGACGGCGACCAGGAACGGGCGCACGCTCTTCGTGCCGCGCAGCATCTCGCCGAAGTCGGCCTCCGGCACCTCCGCGGCGAACGCGATGACGCCCTGCGGTGCCTCGCTGCGGGCCTTGTCCTCGATCTTGCGCCGCGGCACCTCGAGGATCGTCACGCGCTGGGCGTGGGCGAGCTCCTCGATGTCCTCGATGATCGGGGCGGTGTCGATGTCGGCGGCCATCCAGATCTCGCGCACCTTGCGGCGCTGCGCGATGAGGAGCTCGCGGACCGCCTGGCGGCCCTCGACCTGCTCGCCCCCGAGACCCTTGTCCTTCACGGGCGCCTTCACGCCCTTCTTGTCGTCGATCATCCGGCGCGGGCCGCCGACGCGCACCGGCTTCGACGTGCGCGCGGAGGCGCCGCGGGTGGCCTTGCCGGAGTGGCGGCCGCGCCCGGAGGCCGCGCCTCCCCTGCCTGCGGGTGTTCCGCCGCGTCGTGCTGCCATGTCAGGACTCCTTGATGATGATCGCGGACGCCAGGCACATGATGCCCTCACCGCGACCGATGGCACCGAGTCCCTCCGCGCGGCGGCCCTTCACCGTGACGGGGGCTCCAGCGGAGGCTGACAACCTATCGGCCATCTCTGCGCGGTGCGGTGCGATGCGCGGTGCCTCGCACACCACGCTGCAGTCGATGTTCCCGATCCTCCAGCCCGCGGCACGCAGCCGTGACGCCACGTCCGCGAGGATCGCGAGCGAGTCAGCGCCCTTCCATGCGGGGTCCGTGTCCGGGTAGTGCTCGCCGATGTCACCCATGGCGGCCGCACCGAGCAGGGCATCGGCGGCTGCATGTGCGATCACGTCGGCGTCGCTGTGGCCGACGAGCGTGCGCTCCCCGGGGAACACCACGCCCCCGAGGACGAGCGTGCGGCCCTCTTCGGGCACATCGGCGAAACGGTGGATGTCGAACCCCTGGCCGACGCGGATGTCCATTGCCGCCGTCCCTCAGGCCTCTGCCTTGTTGCCGGCCTGCACGTGGGCGCGGGCCCACTCGAGGTCGTCGATCTCGGTGATCTTGCGGTTCACGTGCTCGCCGTCGACCACACGGACTTCCCCGCCGTTGTTCTCCACGAGTGTCGCGTCGTCGGTGCCCTCGCCTCCTGCTGCGTGCGCGCGTCGCAGCGACGACGCACGGAAGGCCTGCGGGGTCTGGACGGCACGCAAGGTCTCGCGGCGCGGCGTGGCCACGACCACGTCGGATTCGTTCACCTGCTTGATGGTGTCGGTCACGGGAATGCCCGGCACTGCCGCGTCGGCCCCGTCCACCACGGCACCGATGACCCGGTAGAAGACCGACGCGCTCGCGAAGGGACGCGCGGCATCGTGCACGAGGATGATGGTGGCCTCGTCCGGCACGGCGGCGAGACCGCGGCGGACCGACTCTGACCTCGTCGCGCCCCCCTCGACCTCACCGGGGGAATTCACACTCCCGGCCGGGACCACGGTGACGACCCCGAGTGAGTGCCGGCGCGCCTCGTCGACCGCCCAGTCGACGACCCTGCGGTCACCGAGGCGCTCGAACTGCTTCGCACTGCCGAACCTGAGACCCGAGCCAGCGGCGACGACAATAGTCCACACTTTCTCTTCTCCGACCATGATCGAAGGGTAGTACTGTGCAGGAGATATGGCGCACGAACAAGTCCTCGCAGATACCGAAATCTTTGCTGGAGCCCCCGCAGATGTCCTGTCGTTCATCGCAGGTGCAGGCACCGTCCGCACGCTCGTGCGCGGTGATGTCCTGTTCGAGACCGGTGACGAACCAGACAGCCTCTTCCTGGTGCTGAAGGGACGCATCGCGATCGCGATCGGCAACCGCCCGTTCGATCACCGCGAGAGTGTCGTCGCCCTGATGGACGACGGTGACCTCTTCGGTGACATGGGCATGCTCGACAAGGGTCTGCGTTCTGCGGGTGCACGGGCCATCGAGCCGTCCACCGTCCTCGAGATCCCCTACGCCGCTGTCCTCTCGCAGCTCGAAACGCATCCCGATCTGATGTGGAACGTGGTGAAGATGCTCGTCACGCGCCTGCGGGCAATGGACGCCGCTCTCGCTGACAGCGTGTTCCTCGATGTCACCGGCCGCACCGCGAAGCGGCTGCTGGAGCTCTCGAATGGTGCGGACAACTTCACCCTCCCCGTCACGCAGGAGGAGCTCGCCGGCATGGTCGGTGCGTCCCGCGAGCGCGTGAACAAAGCCATCGCCGCCTTCATCAAGCTCGGCTGGCTGGAGCAGCAGGACCGGCAGTACGTCATCAAGAAGCGCGACTCCCTGGAGCTCCGCTCGAAGTGAACCCCCGCGGGCAGGCGCGCACCGCCGCCCGCCGCATCGGCACCGTCAGCCGAGTGCGCTGAGCAACCACGCCTCGGTGCGCGCGTACGCGTCGGCTGCGTCGTCGGGCCTGTGCACGGGACGCGACGGGTCGTGTGCGAACGCATGCTCGGCCTCCGGGTACACCACGCAGGTGGCGCCGGTGGAGCGCAGTTGGTCGATGTCGGCTCCCGGCGTGTACGGGTCCTTGCCGCCGAGGATCGCGAGCACGTTGTCCGCGTACCCGTTGATGAGATGTGCGAGCGGCTCGCCCTGTGTGCGACTGCGCCACGCCTCCGGCACCACGATCATCCC
>SXYT01000103.1 GCA_005788205.1 Actinomycetota bacterium
ATCGGGACCACGGTCATCGTCGCCGGAACGGCGATGTACGCCACGCTGAAGACGAGTGCGGACGGACGCCTGGAGGATCGCCGCGGCGCGCGCGTTGATGCACTCATCGAGCACTGGTCGTCCACGATCGCCGATGCTTCAACCGCCATCGAGCTGCTCGGCCAGCGCTCGAACGACCTGTGGGCCTACGGGACAGCAATCGCCGAGCAGGGCGTCGTGCTGGACGAGGCGCTCGGCAACGAGGCAGAGCGCGAGAAAAAGTACCTGGAGGTGCGCAGCAACCTTGCCGCCACCACCGCGCGTGCTGGCCTTGTCTCCTCCGTGCCGACTCTCCAGTGCCTGGACAAGTTCATCGGGCTTCTCGACACTTGGCAGAACGCGCTCAACTGGACGAGATCGACCCTCCAGGTGGACGACGGCATCGAGATGGGCATCAAGGCCGTGAACCTGCAGCTGGAGAGACGGAGCTCATTGAATGACGGTCTCACCATCGTGAGGACACTCGCACGGGTCGAGCTGGCCAAGGCCGGCGAGGCGAACGAGAAGTGCAACATCCCTGACGTCGATGCGGTCTGGGCTGAGATCGTGCCGGCTGAGGAGATGACAGAGGAAGAGGCAACCGAAGAGGGGACAGTCGAGGAAGGCACCGCCGAGGAGGGGGAAGTCACGGAGGACACCCTCGCCGAGGGCTGACCGGCCCGCGGGGCGCACCGTTAGCCTCGCATCATGGCATTGAGGGGACTGTCGGCACGCCTCGCCGTCCACGCCACGTTGCTCACTGCGGGGCTCGGCCAGCCGTTGCTCCAGATGTACGGCGACAGTCCTGCCGTCTTCACCTCCGCGGATCTGACCGGTTCACAGGTGGTTGTGTTCGGTGTCGCCACTCTTGTCGTGCCGGTGATCATCCTCGGCGTGGTCGACGCAGCATCGCTGCGGGTCCCGGCTGTCACCCGGGCGCGCATCCGGACAGGACTGCTGTTCGTCTCCGCGCTGCCGCTCGGGATGCTGGTCACGCGCTCGTTGCCCGGGCCGTGGGCGGTGGGCCTGTGCGTGGCAGGTCTGCTCGCCGCAGCGGTCACGTGGCTTCACGGGCGGTTCGGGCCGGTGCGCACCTGGCTCTCGTGGATGTCTCTGTACGTGCCCGTGGTGTTCGCGGTCTTCCTTCTCGCCACGCAGAGCGTCATCTGGCAACCGGCAGCTGGCCTGGTGGATGTCACGACCACGACGGATGTGGGGTCGCGGGCACCTGCGATCGACCCGCAGGACGTCAGCGTTCTCTGGCTGCAGCTCGACGAGGCGCCGCTGTGGCCGTTGCTGCGCACCGACGGCACGATCAACGAGGAGAGGTTCCCGGGGTTCGCGGCGCTCGCCGCGGCCAGTACCTGGTACCGCGACATGCTCGGTGTCTCGCAGACCACTGTTGATGCCGTGCCGGCCACGCTCACCGGAACGATGCCCGTGACAGGGAAGGCGCCGACATATGCCAACCACCAGCGCAACCTCTTCGCCCTGATGTACCGGAGACGTGCATTCGACGCGCGGGAGATGGCCACCGCGCTGTGCCCGAAGGAGGCGTGCGCCTCCATCTCTGTGTCCGGCAGCGACGAGATCGCGTCGGGCGGCGGGTCCGGTGTGGCGAGCACGACGACTGTCGCTGACCCACCGGAGGCAACGCCCGCGGAGGCAGAGGCAGACCTCAGGCAGTTCTGGTCCGATGCGTTCGTGGTGCTCGGCCACAAGCTCCTGCCGCGCGGCCTGAGGGCCGGACTGCCTGCCATCGACGAGGGGTGGGGCGGCTTCGGGGCGAACAACGAGGTCGGTGTGACCGAGGACGACACGCCCACGACAACCTCGTCGGCGCCGACAGTCCCCACGACGGTCGGTGTGGGCCCGACCTCGACCACACTGCCCACGTTCTTCATCGAGACGGTCCCCGACTCGCAGAGGAACACCGTGCGCCGCTGGGAGACGAACGGGGCGAAGTCACAGGTTCCGGTGGTCGAGGACATGGTGCTGCGCGCCGCGCGATCGGACGTGCCCACGCTGCATTTCGCCCACGTTCTGCTGCCCCACCGGCCATGGCAGCTCACCCCCGACCTGCGCACGACCAGGTTCGTCAGCACCGACAAGCGCGGCCCCGAGGTGGAGGACCGCGTGCGCGACGAGTACCAGGCCTTCCTCGCCCAGTACGCGGCAACCGACTCCCTCGTCCTCGACCTGGTGACACGAATGAAGAGATCGGCCAACTGGGACCGCACGATGATCATCGTGACCTCCGATCATGGCATCGCCTTCGAGCCGGGCGAGTCGAAGCGCAAGGAGGTCAACCCGCGCCGGCCGGACACGCTGGAGCAGATCTACCGCGTGCCGCTCTTCATCAAGTACCCGGGCCAGGTGGCGGGTGAGACGAACGACTGCCCGGCACAGAGCCAGGACATCCTCCCCACGGTGGTTGGCGCCACCGCACTCGATGCGGGATGGGAGTTCGACGGCGTCGATCTTGCCTCCACGTGCCCGCGACGTGATGCCCGGACGATCGTGTGGCCCGGTGGCTCTGCGACCCTGGCGAGTGGCGCAGATGCATCAGTCGCGACCGCGCGCCGGTTCGACAAGTGGGTTGATGCCGACGGTGACACCGACGCGATCGCCAGGACTGCGGGGTTCGAGGACTGGTTCGGGGTCAGTGTGCCGGCTGGCGTCGCGGATGACCCTGACGTGACGCGCTGGATGCTCCGGGACCGCGCGCTCTTCGGCAACATCGCGACGGGAAGGTTCATGTCGGTCCCGTTGCAGTTCGACGGCACGTTCACCGCCGCGCGCCGGTTGCCGGCTGACGCAGTCGGCCTCGTGGAGATGGACGGCCGGGTCGTGGCTGTCATTCCGGAGGTCGCGTCCGCCGCTGCGGGGACGTCGTCGTACAGGTCGATGGTTCTGCCGTCATCCCTGACGAGCGGCAGGAAGGAGCCGCGGCTGCTGATCGCACGGGGCACCCCGTCGTCACCTGCCATCACGTCCGTCGGCCCACCCTCGGGCTGAGACTGCCCGCGCACGGACCAACCGGTTCTGCGCGTCACCCGGCGGGCTTGGGCTTCAGCGACTCGTGCATGCCGAGAATGATCGGCAACCAGTGGCGGCCCTTCACCCTGTCGAAGCCGGCGAGATTGAGGAGGCTCATGCCGAGCGGCACGGCGACCATGACCATGGCGAGAGCGAGTGTGTCAATGTCGTTGCGCACGGCCCCGCCGGCCTGGGCGCGCTCGATGATGTCGACGTACATCTGCACGTGAGCGCGCAGGCGGGGGAGCAGCTTCTCCTGCGCGTCCGTGTCGCGCCACGATGCGTAGCACGACTCGATCATGAGCCGCTGCGCCGCGGTCACGGTGTCGTCCTCGTGGTTGCGGGGCACGAGGTTCGCGATCTCGTAGAGCCACTTGTCCTGGCTCAGCTCCGGTACGCCGGCGAGGGCGGCAGCGTTGCTGAGCAGCTGTGCCTCGAGTGCGTCCTCGAGTGCGGCGCGGAACAGGTCTTCCTTGTTCTCGAACCAGGTGTAGATGGACCCCACGGTGAGGTCAGCGCGCTTGGCGATGTCCACCAGGCGGGCCTTCTCGAAGCCCACCTCCGCGATCTCGTCGATTGCGGCCTTCAGGATGCGCTCGCGGGACTGCAGTGCCCACGGCCGGCGGTTCCTGCCGTTCACGTTGACGATGCGCCCGCTCTGTTCGGCCATGGGGATGGAGCCTAATGGTGATGGTACAAAAGTGAATGTCCGGTGAAGAGACGACGGGCTGCGCTGGCGGGTTTTCAGGCGGTGGGCAGCTGGGCCACCGTGAGGGCCTCATTAAGGGAGCCGACTCTGTGCACCGAGATGCCCTGCACCTTCTCGGGCGCGCTCATCGGCACGATGGCCCTGGCAAAACCGAGTCGTGCCGCCTCGGCGAGCCGCCGGCCGGTGTGGCCCACCTGGCGCACCTCGCCGGCGAGACCGACCTCGCCCACGACGACCAGGTCCGGTGCGAGCGGGGTGTCGGTGGCGGCACTGACGAGTGCGAGGCACAGGCCGAGGTCGGCACCGGGCTCGGTGAGCTTCACTCCGCCGACGACCGATGCGTACACCTCGTGGCTCGCCAGGCTGATGCGCGCGCGTCTCTCGAGCACGGCGAGCAGCATGCTCAGGCGGCCCTGGTCCACGCCCTGCGCGCTGCGCCGCGCCGGGACACCGGAGGAGATCTGGTTGGTGAGCGCCTGCAGCTCCACCAGCAGCGGTCGCTGCCCCTCGATCGTGGGCACCACCACGGAGCCTGGCGCACCGGTGCGCCGGTCGGCGAGGAACAACTGGCTGGCATCGGGCACGCCGACGAGACCGGCCTCCGTCATCTCGAACAGGCCGAGCTCGTTGGTGGGGCCGAACCTGTGCTTCACCGCGCGCATCATGCGCAGCGCATGGTGGCGCTCGCCCTCGAAGGCGAGGACGGTGTCGACCACGTGCTCCAGCACGCGCGGCCCGGCGAGCCCGCCCTCCTTGGTGACGTGTCCCACGAGCACCACGGGGATGCCGCGGCGCTTGGCCTCCTGCACGAGGCGGTGCGCGCACCCGCGCACCTGCACCACAGATCCCGGCGCGCTGCCGAGATCGGGGTCGACCACGGTCTGGATGGAGTCGATGACGACGAGCCCGGGGGAGATGTCGTCGATCGCCTTCACGATGTGCGCGAGCGACATCTCGGGCAGCAGCCACAACCCGTCCTTCAGCGCACCGAGACGGTCGGCGCGGGAACGCACCTGCTGGGCGCTCTCCTCAGCCGTCACGTAGAGGGACTTGCCGGGCCAGTTGGCGAGGAGCTGGAGCAGCAGGGTGCTCTTGCCGATGCCGGGCTCGCCGCCGAGGAGGGTGACGGACCCGGGAACGATGCCGCCGCCGAGCACGCGGTCGAGCTCGCCGATCCCCGTTGGGTCCGGCCTGCCGACGCTGGCGTCGATGCGCGAGATCTCCGTGGCCACGCCGGCCGGGACGAGCGCCAGACCCGCCGCGAGGGTGGCGGACGTTTCCTCGGGCCCCTCGACGTCCTCGACCAGGGAGTTCCACGCACCGCAGGAGAGGCACTTGCCCGACCACTTCGGGAAGGACGCTGCGCACTCCGTGCAGCGATGGATGAGCCTCAGTTTCGCCACGTGGTCACACTAGATGCGGCGTGTGCGGCCCCGGCGCGCCGCGATCATGGCGACGAGCACGAGGGTGCCCATGATCCACACGGCGGCGAGCAGGCCCACCAGCCACCTGGCCACCCGCGCCACGTTGGAGACGACGTCCACGTTGTTCGTGGAGGTGGCGACGTCCGTGGGGGTGCCGTCGGTGGGCACGCGCCACGTGACGGTGTCACCGGCGACCGTGCCCGTGGTGTTGATCACCTTGCCGGGCATGCCGGCGACGAAGCGGATCGCCACGATCTTGCCGAGGTCGAGACCCGAGTTGCGCACCTGGTCCGCGTACGGGGCGCCGTCGAGGAGCTTGATCGCCGCGTCGTCGGCGAAGGCCTCGAGCCCGCCGTTGACCTCGAGCGTGCCGGTGAGAGTGAACGTGCTGTTGGAGTCCTTGCCGGTGCGCTCGAGGACCAGGTTCTTCAGGGGCCCCCGCGGCCCGTTCACCTGGGAGAGCAGCACGGTGGCCTCTGCCGGCGTGGCGAACCCGTGCGAGAACGTGACGGTCAACCCGCCGTCCTCCGTCTCCTCGGGGCCGTTCATCTCCCACCCCGCGGCAACCAGGTCGTCAGCACGCACATCGGTCTTCAATGTGGGTGCGGCCTTGACGACAGCGGCATCGGCGGTGACGGTGACGGACACCGTCCCCGAGCCGTTGGGGTTCACCTCCAGCGAGACGTCAGTGTCGACGCGGCATGAGACGAGCAGCAGGCACGCGGCAACCAGCGCGACCGCACGGGTGACCCTGGCGGGAGTCACTCGCCGTTCGCGCTGCCGTCGGTGGTCTCGGCAAGGACCGTCCCGTCGGGGACCTGGAAGCCCTCGACGGCACGGAACGCGAAGCGCCTCTTGCCGGGGTTCTCCGGGTCGTCCTCGGCGTCGACCACGATGATCTGGCCGGCGTTGAACTCCTTGTAGAGGATCTTCTCCGAGAGCGTGTCCTCGATGTTGCGCTGGATGGCGCGGCGCAGCGGGCGTGCACCGAGCTGAGGGTCGTACCCGATCTCGGCGAGCAGGTCCTTTGCGGCCTGGGTGAGCTCGATGCCGAGGCCCTGGCTCTCCAGCTGGCCCGCGGTGCGCTTCATCATGAGGTCCACCATCTGGAGGATCTCGTCGCGGCCGTGCTCGTGGAACACGATGATGTCATCGACGCGGTTCAGGAACTCGGGGCGGAAGTGCGTCTTCAGCGAGTCGGTGACCTTGTCCTTCATGCGTGCGTACGACATGGCCTCATCGGCCTTGTTGAACCCGACGTTCGCCTTGCGCAGGTCCGCCGTGCCGAGGTTCGACGTCATGA
>SXYT01000104.1 GCA_005788205.1 Actinomycetota bacterium
CGCCTCCCAACGACACGGAGGCGTTTCAGGACGCCTCCCAACGACACGGAGGCGGAATGCACACGATCATCAGTTCCACGAAGGGCGGCGCCGGTGCAACGGTGACCGCGGCGGCACTCGCGCTGTCCCGCGCCGCGCACCACGGCAAGGCGCTCCTCATCGACATGTGCGGTGACGCCAGGCCGGCACTCGGCATGCCGGACACTGATTCACCCGGATTGAACGACTGGCTGGGCGAGGCCCACACAACGGGCGCGGATGGCCTTCTCGCGCTCGGTGAGGAGGCGACGGGGCAGTTGCTCGTGATCCACCCCGGGGCACGGTTCGTGCAGGGAGCACCGCGGTGGACGGACTTCACAGCGGCACTTGCGGGGTTCGACTTCCCCGTGGTGATCGATGCGGGAACGCACTTCGTGCCCGACGAACTGCGTGGTGCGGTGCGCGACACCCTTCTCGTCACGCGACCCTGTTATCTCGCGCTCCGGCGTGCAGTCCGGGCTCCGCGACCGAGCGGGGTCGTGCTCGTGCGCGACGAGGGACGCGCGCTCACTGACCGTGACGTGGAGAATGTGATCGGCGTGCCCGTGGTCGCCACCCTCGCCGTTGATGCCTCTGTCGCGCGGGCAGTCGATGCCGGTGTGCTCGCCACCCGGTGGCAGGAACTGTTCGGCGGCCTTCTGCCCGCATCGTGATGCCCCAGTTCGGTGCACTCGACCCATGGATGCAGGGAGACGCCCAGGAGGTCATGGTCACCGGTGACGGCACGGTGTGGACCGAGGAGAACGGCTCTGTCTGCCGGGCCGGTTCCCTCACGCCGGTGCAGGTCTCGCAGTCGATCGAACGGATCACGCGCTTCTCCGGCCGGCGCGTCGACCTCACCTCCCCGGTGGTCGACCTGCACCTGCCGGACGGTTCGCGGGCGTGCATCGTGCTGCCGCCCGTCGCAGTCGACGGCCCCACCATCTGTGTCAGGCGATTTGCACGCGGGGTCCTCCCGCTCGGTGCGTTTGCCGGGCTCGAGGACGTCCGCCGCCTGCGCTCGCTCGTCACGGACAGGGCGAACATCGTGGTGTCCGGAGCCACCTCATCCGGCAAGACCTCGCTGCTCAACTCGCTGGCCAGGTGTGTGCCGGTGCGTGAGCGGCTCGTGCTGATCGAGGACACCACGGAACTGCAGCTCGAGCATCCGCATGTCGTGCGCCTCCAGACCCGGCCGCCGGGTGCTGAAGGAACCGGCGAGATCACCGCCCAGCACCTCGTGCGCGCGTCCATGCGGCTGCGCCCCGACCGGCTCGTCGTGGGCGAGGTGCGCGGGGGTGAGGTCGTCGACATGCTCCTCGCGCTCACGTCCGGTCACGATGGATGCCTCTCCACTATCCATGCGCGGAGCGCCGCCGATGCGCTCGACCGCATGGTCACCCTGGCGCTGCGCGACCATCCCCAGTTCACGGCGGCAACTATGGGAGCACTCGTCCACGGGGCGGTTGACGCGGTCGTGCACGTCCGGCGCGGGCCTCGTGGCGCACGTTCCGTGGCCGAGATCCTGGAGGTGCGCAGTGCGTGAGGTCGCGACCGCCATTCTCGTCTCGCTTGCTGTCGCGCTGTCCCTGCTGCCCGCCGTGATGACACTGTGTGACCGCGTGCTCACGCGCGCCCGGCTCGGTGCGCGACCCGCACGGTGCGAACCGGCAGCGGGCCGGGCGGGCCGCATGCGCGCGGAGCCGGGTGCCCCATCCGCCTCGCGGGCCGCCTTTTTCGAGGGGATCGCCAGGGGTGTGCGTGCCGGGCTGCCCGTCGCGGACGCAATCACCGCGGCACCACCGTGCTCGGGGGCCGCGCGGCAGTTGCAGGAGGCCCTGGCAGGTGGCGTCACGCTCGCGGACGCACTCTCCGCAACGAATGAGTTGCACGCCGTGCTGCGCGGCTGCATGCCCGGGGGTTCGTTGTCCCCCGTGGCACTCGATCTCGCGGCAGCGAACGCGCGTGCCGGTGACGACCTCCGCGGGGAGGTGAACACGGCGGTGTCGTACGCGCGGCACTCGGCACGCCTGCTCACAGTGCTCCCGTTCCTCATGCTCGGCGGCGCGGCTGCGCTCAGCCGCGACGCACGCGACGGTCTCCTCACCGCGGGTCCGGTCACGTGCATCGTCATCGGCTCGGTCGCGAACTTGGTGGGGTCACGGTGGATGGGCCGCATCATCACCACGGCCTGTCGTCGGTCACCTGTCGCGGACGCGGCAGGGATCGCAGAGGGTCTGGTGATCCACCTCAGCGCCGGCGGAACCGTGCCATCGGCACTCGACGCGCTCGCGGACGGTCTGCCGGGGTGTGCAGCGACGGCCCGGATGCTCCATGCGGGACTGCCGCTTTCTGAGGCACTGTCTCCCCTGAGACGCACCGCACCGACCGTCACTGACACGATCGAGCAGGCGCACCGGGACGGTCTGCCCCTCGTGACTGCGCTCGCGCGCGCCACGACCGACCTTCGTGCCCGGGACCGGGACCACGTGCTGGCCGCCGTGCGCCGCATACCTGCCCGTGCGGCAGCCCCGTTGGTGCTCTGTGCCCTCCCCTCGTTCGTGCTGACAGCGGTCCTGCCGCTCGGCCTCGCCTCGATCGGTGCCGTGCGCACCCCCGCAACCTGACGAACTCACGGGGAGAAAATGAAACCACGCACACTGTTTGAAGGGCACGGAGCGGACGAACGCGGCCAGGCCACCACCGAGTACGCGCTCATCCTGCTCGTCGCTGCTGTCATCGCCACGCTCGCGATCGGCTGGGCCACCGCGGGCGGTGGCGCAGGAAAGATCGGCGGACTCTTCGACACCCTTCTCGAGGGGATCATCGGTCGTGCAACGGAACAGCGCTGACGCAGGTCAGTCCACCGTGGAGTTCGCGCTGCTGCTCCCGTTGTTCGCCGTTCTCTGCGGCTGCATCGTCGCGATCACCGCGGCGTGCCTGCAGGTGCTCGCGCTCGCCGACACAGCCAGGAACGCCGCACGTCTCGCCGCGGTCGCCGCAAATCCTGCAGCCGCGGCATCGGCGTATGTGGCGAGCGAGTCCCCGGGAGCTGTCGTCAGGACCGTCACCGACGGGATCGTCGTGCGCGTCACCCTGAGGCGCACCGTGCAGGTCGACCTGCCTCTCGTCAGGCGCGTGACCATCCCCCTCCCGCTGTCGGCCGGTGCGGTGATGCTGATGGAGCCCCCGATGGGGCCCGTCCCGTGACCCACTAGCGTGACACCCATGCACCTCTCCGCGCGACGCACGACGGTCGGCGGCCGCCACGTGCTCGTGGTGGAGGGTGATGTCGACCTTGCCACGGTGCCGCGTTTCCTCGATGCGCTCACGCGCCTGGTGGCGGACGCAGGAAACAGCACCGCCGTGGTGGACCTGGATTCCGCCGGCACCGTGGACGACACCGCACTCGGTCTTCTCCTCGGGGCGGCA
>SXYT01000105.1 GCA_005788205.1 Actinomycetota bacterium
ACCGGCTGTACTTCGAGCCCCTGACGAAGGAGGACGTGCTGAACGTGATCGCCGCTGAGACGCGCGCGGCCGGCGGCAGGGCCCCGAAGGTGATCGTCAGCCTCGGCGGCCAGACCCCGCTCAAGCTCTCGGGGCAGATCCCGCGCGAGCTCGTCGCGGGCACCTCCCCGGAGTCGATCGACCTGGCCGAGGACCGCGAGAAGTGGAACGAACTGTGCGACAGGCTCTCCATCCCGCAGCCCCCCGGCGGAACGGCTGTCCACTTCGACCAGGCACGCGAGATCGCGCTCCGGGTGGGTTTCCCGGTTCTCGTGCGGCCGAGTTACGTGCTCGGCGGCCGGGCGATGCAGATAGTCCACGACACCGCCGCCCTCGAGAAGGCGATGGAGGAGCTCTCGCGCTTCGGCACTCTCGGCAGGGAGGGAGGCCTCTCCGCGGAACGCCCCGTGCTGGTCGACCATGTCCTCGCAGGTGCCACCGAGGTGGATGTCGACGCGATCCGTGACCACACGGGTGACGTGGTCATCGGCGGGGTGATGGAGCACGTGGAGGAGGCGGGGGTGCACTCGGGCGACAGCGCGTGCGCCATCCCGCCCCAGACACTCCCGCGCTGGGTCGTGGAGGTGATCGAGGCGTACACCTGCTCGATCGCCGAGGCCCTCGACGTGCGAGGCCTCATCAACGTGCAGTACGCGGTCATGGGCACGGCGGTCTACGTGATCGAGGCGAACCCGCGCGCCTCGCGCACGGTCCCGGTCGTGGCGAAGGCAACAGGTGTGCCGCTCGCAAAGGTGGCGAGCCGTGTGATGCTCGGCGCCACTCTCGCCGAACTGCGGGCCGAGGGACTGCTCCGTGACCCGGTGCAGGGCGGGCATGTCTCCGTGAAGGAGGCGGTGCTCCCGTTCAACAGGTTCCCGGAGGTGGACACCGCGCTCGGGCCGGAGATGCGCTCCACGGGGGAGGTCATGGGAATCGACGTGTCGTTCGGCCGCGCCTACGTGAAGTCGCAGTCGGCGGCGGGCACCACCCTGCCCACAGGGGGTCTGGTCTTTCTCTCCCTCAACGACACGGACAAACCCGCCGGCCTCGTGGTGGCCAAGCGACTGCGCGACCTCGGTCTCGGCATCGCGGCGACCACCGGGACAGCGGAGTACCTCGCGAAGTTCGGTCAACCCGTCGACAAGGTCATCGGGAAGATCTCGCAGATGAGCAACGGCTCGGGCATGGCGAACGCAGTCGACCTCATCACGGACGGTGCGATCAGTTTCGTGGTCAACACCCCGCACGGGCGGGGTTCGCGCGAGGACGGGGAGGCGATCCGCAAGGCCGCCAACGCCAACCGTGTGCCGTCGGTGACCACTGTCGAGGCGGCGCTCGCCGCGGTGAACGGGCTCGTGGAGCAACGGCTCTCCGAGGTGTCCGTGCGTTCGTTGCAGGAATACCACGGGAGGTCCTGACATGGCACGCGACACGTGGTCTGGTCTCGGCACGGTGAATGTCGGTGGGGTCGTCCTCGCGAACCCGGTCATGACTGCCTCGGGGACCGCGGGTCACGACACCGAGCTCGGCGCGTACTTCGACATCTCCCTGCTCGGCGCGGTGGTCGTGAAGTCGCTCTACCAGGCGCCTTGGCCGGGGAACCCGGCACCGAGGGTGCACCTCGCGGGCAGCGGGATGATCAACGCAGTGGGTCTCGAGGGCCCTGGTGCCGAGGCCTGGTGTGCGGAGTCCCTCCCGCGCCTGCGCGCCGCGGGGGCAACAACCGTCGCGAGCATCTGGGGTCGTTCCGTGGAGGAGTACCGGACCGTGGCGGCGCAACTGGCGCCGCACGCCGGATATGTCGCGGTCGAGGTGAACCTGTCGTGCCCGAACCTGGAGGGTCGCAACTCGATCTTCGCCCATGACCCCGTGCTCAGTGCGGAGGTGGTGGCCGCGGTGGCTGCGGAGTCGGGTGTGCCGGTCTGGGCCAAGCTCAGTGCGAACACCGACAGGATCGTCGATGTCGCCGGGGCCGTCTCCGGTGCGGGCGCGTCCGCGGTCACGCTCATCAACACGTTGCTCGGCATGCAGATCGACACGGTCGCCCGCCGGCCGTCCCTCGGAAACGGCGGAGGCGGGCTCTCGGGCCCGCCGATCCATCCGGTCGCGGTGCGCGCCGTCCACGACGTCGCGGTCGCCCTCCCCGGCATCGACATCATCGGTGTCGGTGGCATCGCCTCGGGGCGCGATGCCGTCGAGATGATGCTCGCGGGTGCCAAGGCGGTGCAGGTGGGAACGGCAACGTTCGCCCGCCCCGATGCGAGTCTGCGGATCCTGCGGGCGGCCGTGCGAGAGGCGCGTCGGGTGGGTGCTGCGTCATGGCGGGAACTCAGCGGGGCTGCACTCACTGCCCGTTGACGCCGCGCGGAACGGTGCCCCGCTGGCCCCGCAACTAGAATGGGCGGATGGATGCGCGCCGGACAGCACTCGAGACAGTGCGTGAGTGGCGCGCCGAGATCGAGAGGGCGGTCGGGGCAGGTGCGACCTCGTCCCTCGCCGTGGTCCTGTCGCGCGACGACACGGGCCATGCGTATCTCGTCAAGGTCCTCGATGTCCATCCTTGCCTCGGCAAGGTGGCTGGCAGGCGGCTGATGGCCGGTCTCGGGCTCGCACCGCGGACCCGCATCGGTGAGATGGCCCCGGGCGATGTCCAGTCGGTGGTGTCTGCGTGCAGGTGCGGCCGTGGGTGAGCCGCTCATCATCATCGTGTCGGGCCCCGGCGGCGCGGGGAAGGGCACGCTCGTCGACGAGTTGCTGCAGGTGGAGTCCCGCATCTGGTTGAGCAGGTCGTGGACGACGCGGGCGCGGCGCGACGGCGAGCCGGAGGACGCCTACGTGTTCGTCGACCGTGAAGCCTTCGAGGCGAAGATCGCAGCAGACGGTTTCCTCGAGTGGACGGAGTTCCTCGGCAACTACTACGGCTCTCCCGTGCCGTCGCCCGATGACGACCACGACGTCCTCCTCGAGATCGAGCTGCACGGCGCCCAACAGGTGAAGAAACGTCACCCGGAGGCGCTTCTCATCTTCGTGATGCCGCCGTCCCGCGAGGAGCAGCAGCGCCGTCTCCTCGGGCGGGGCGACCCGGAGCACCACGTGGCAGAGAGGCTCAGGAAGGCCGAGGACGAGGAGGTTCTCGGCGGCCGGCTGGCCGACCTGGTGATCGTGAACGACGATCTGGGCCGCGCCACCGCGGAATTGCGCGATTTCATCGGTGCGGCACGGGCAGCCCGTCGGTAGCCTGAAGAGCCGACCACGAGGAGCATCCCATGTCCCGCCAGCACGATTCGATGATCGACCCGCAGATCGAGACCCTTCTCGCGCGCCCCGACCT
>SXYT01000016.1 GCA_005788205.1 Actinomycetota bacterium
CAACCCGCACCGCGAGGACATCAGCTGCGGCGGCTCCAGCGGCGGCGCCGGTGTCGCCGTGGCGACCGGGATGTGCCACGTGGCCCAGGGCAACGACGTGGCGGGCTCCGTGCGCTGGCCCGCCTACATGAACGGCATCCTTGGGCTGCGCCCCACCGTCGGCCGGATGCCGACCGGCGGCACCAACCCGAACCCGCGCACGTGGACAGCGAGCATGATGTCGACCAACGGACCGCTCGCGCGCACCATGGCCGACCTCCGCGCCGCCTACCGCGCGATGTGCGTGGCGAACTGGGACGACCCGTTCTGGGTGCCGGTCGGCCACGACTTCCCCGCGCCGCCGGCGCCTGTGAGGGTCGCGCTCGTGCTCGACGACGTGATCGGCGTGCACCCCGCCGTCAAGGACGCCCTGCGGCGCGCCGGCAAGGCACTGTCTGACGCAGGGTTCGACGTGGTGGAGGCCGCACCGCCGATGCAGGACGTGTTCTTCGGCCTGTGGGAGCGTCTCGCCGCCCCCGACATAGTGCTCGGTCTCATGACGATGCTCGACGGGATCGGCGACACAGGACTCACCGCCACGATGAACGACTGGCGCGCCGCGTTCCCGCCGCCCACGTCGGAGACCTTCATCAAGGCGATCACGGACCGTGACATGTTGATGCGTGCCTGGAACAGGTTCCTCGCCGAGCACCCGTTGATGATCACCCCGATGATGGCGGAGCCCACGATGGCCCGCGGCTACGACAAGTCTTTCGAGGGAGCGATGTCCAGCATGGCCGAGATCGGGCGCTGGGGCATGAACCTCTCGGCAATCCAGATGCCGGCGCTCGCCTTCCCGTGCGGGTTGCACGAGGGCGCGCCGCTCGGCGTGCAGGTCGTCGCGCATACGTGGCGCGAGGACCTACTGCTCATGGCAGGCGACGCACTCGAGGCCGCCCTCGGCGAGGTGAAGCCGGTCGACATCAACTGGTGACGCCGCGGCAAGGCCGACGGTAAGGCGGCGTCAGCGCATGGTGATGCGGTCAAGCGCAGCGTCCACGGCAACGCTGTAGCCGTCGGTTCGCGCCGGATCCACGAGCAGCGCACATGCCGGGTCAGCCGCAAGTGCCGCCCTGTACGCCCTGTACTCATCCACGCCGGGGAACGCATCGAAACAGACCACATCGAACGTGCGTCCGTCACCCATGATCGTGCCCTCCACGTCATACCACTGCCCACGGTCACAACCGTTCGCCGCGGCGTGCGCACGGGATGCGCCGAGAGCGGCGACCACTTCCGCGGCGGTGACCCCGTTGATCCCCTTGTGCGCACTGACCTGCACGACCCCGCTCGAGTCCTTCACCGTGCGGTAGTCACCGGGCTCGGTGCCCTCCCGCGGGAGCGAGCCGATCACGAATGTCTGGTCCATGCCGGCGTTCTTGTGCACGTGCTTCTCCTGGAAATCCGGCCTGTTCTGCATCTCGACGAACGCCTTGCGCGTCGGGTAGCAGACAACGCCGATGCGGTCCCACACCGGCGTGTTGCTGCCGGACTGATCCACGACGTCCCCGTGAAACGCGACATAGGCACCGATCCTGCCGAGGACATCGACAGGCGAGTACTTGTCATCAGCCTCGCGGCCCGAGATGCCGGGGTTCTCGCCCTCGCCGTAGTCGGCGGTCTCCTTGTACTTCATGTAGTTCACCATGAACACCGGGCCGTCATCCTCCGGCTTCATGGTGAACATGCGCAGGCCGTAGTCGCGGTCCAACTTGCCGTAGTTGTGCTCCACGCCGTGCTTTTTCTTCTCTGCCATGTGATTTCTCCTGTGTTGTTCCTGTCGTGTTCCTGTGCCTACTGGCGGCCCATCTCGGCTCTGCCTACTGGCGGCCCATCTCGGCCTTGGCCTCTGCTGCCGCCGCGGAGTTGGATTTCTTCCCCGCCTGAATGCCCACCTCGAGCAGCTCACCCGTGTATGCGAACGGCGCGACATAGCGGGTGCTGATCGCGGAGCCATGGTCCTGGCCGAGACTCGGCCCGACCGACGACATCATCGACATGTACAGCGGCACGTCCGCACGGCCCACCTCGACACCGTCGAAGTCCAGGGTGATGGTGCCGTTGCGGCCCTCTCCCCTGCGCAGGTGCACACCGAGCGCAACGACACCCGACGGCACCGGAACGACGGACTCCACCACCGTGTGGTCACCGAACGCGTTGTAGTCCGCGATGAACTTTCCTCCCTGGACGAACATCGAGAAGCCCGAGTTCTGCGTACCGCTCGCGTAGAGCACCCCTTCGTCGCCGGCTACATAGTTCACCATCGCCACCAGGTCGACGCTGCGGCCGCCCAGCCCGGCGGATGCCTGGCTGGGCATCGGCGACATCGGTGGCCGGTACACGTACAGGCGGTTCTCCGGGTGCGGCGACCGTGACCGGAAACGCGCACCGAACAGCTGCACGCCGCGGTCGTCCAGCGGGAGCACGCCGTTCTTCTCGGCCTCCTGCCACCACAGGTCGATCATCTCCTCTAGTTTCGCCGGCTGCGATGCGGCGAGGTCGTTGCACTCCGACCGGTCCGAGTTGAGGTCGTAGAGCTCCCACTTCTCGTCGTCGTAGGACTGTCCGGCAGTGTGCTTCAGCACCGCCTTCCAACCGTGCGCGACGACAGCGAGACTGCCGGCGTTCTCGAAGTGCTGCACGGTGTTCGTGGCCGGCGCGGCGGCATCGTTGATGACCGACTTGAATGATTTCCCGGTGACGGGCATCTGCTCGTAGCCCTTCACGACCTCCGGCGGGGTCACGCCGATGATGTCGTACACGGTCGCCACGACGTCCGAGACGTGCACGAACTGGTCGCGCTTGGTCCCGCGCTCCTGCTCGGGCACGCCCGCGGGCCAGTGGAACACCATCGGCACGTGCACACCGCCCTCGTGGGTGTTCTGCTTGTACCAGCGGTACGGGGTGTTGCCGCACTGCGCCCAGCCCCACGGGTAGTTGCAGTGGCTGTTCGGCCCACCGATGTCATCGATGTGCTTGATCGCCTCGTCGGGCATCTCGATGATGCCGTTGAAGAACTTCATCTCGTGCATGACACCGAAGGGCCCGCCCTCCTGCGACGCGCCGTTGTCCGCGTGCAGCACGATGACCGTGTTCTCCAGCTGGCCGAGACGGCGCAGGCCCTCCACCAGGCGGCCGATCTGCTTGTCGGTGTGGTCGAGGAACGCCGCGAACGCCTCCTGCATGCGGCACGCGAGGCGCCTCTCGTTGTCGCTCAGCTCGGCCCACGGCTTCACACCGGGGTTGTGCGGCGCCAGCACCGTGCCCTGCGGGATGACTCCGGTCTCGAGCTGCTTGCGGAACCACCGCTCGCGGACGACGTCCCAGCCCTCGTCGTACCTGCCCCTGTACTTGGCCATGTACTGCGGCGGGGCCTGGTGCGGCGCATGGGTCGCGCCGAACGCGACGTAACCCAGGAACGGCCGGTCGGGGCGCACGCCCTTGTAGTCCGCGATGATCCGCAGTGCGTTGTCGACGAGGTCCTCGCTCACGTGGTAGCCGTCATCGGGCGTGCCGGGCGGGTCCACAGGGTGGTTGTCCGCGACGAGCTCGGGATGGAACTGGTCGGTCTCGCCATCCATGAACCCGTAGAAACGGTCGAACCCGCGGGCGAGTGGCCACTGGTCGAACGGGCCGGCGGCAGAGCACTGCTCCATCGGTGCGAGGTGCCACTTGCCCACGGCGAACGTGCCGTAGCCCGCGCCACCGAGAACCTCGCCGACCGTCGCCGCGTGGTTCGAGATGTGGCCCAACTGGTTGGGGAAGCCCGTGATGAAGTTCGACACGGACCGCATCCCGACCGCATGGTTCGACCGGCCTGTCAGCAGTGCCGCGCGCGTGGGGGAACAGAGCGGCGTCACGTGGAAGTTCGTGAACTGAAGTCCGCCGGCAGCAAGGGCATCGATGTGCGGTGTGTCGATGTCGGAACCGAAGCAACCGAACTGGGCGAAGCCCGCGTCGTCCATGAGAATGAGGATCACGTTCGGAGCGTCCTCGCCCGGGTGGGCCGGGACCGCGAACCACGGCTCCGATTCCGCCACGGTGCGCCCGATCCTGCCGTGGAACTCGTTCTTGACGACCATTGCTGCACCCCCTGTGCCTGCGGCTAGAAGCCGCGTCATCGCCATTGTTGCCGACACCGGCCGCGACCACACACCCGAGTCGACAGAATGAGCCGTGTTCTTTCCACGGTGGGACGGGCGCGCCACGTGCTCGGTACTGTGGCGCACGGAAAGGGGGCGCCGTGCACCTAGAGATCGACCGGACAGACTTCACGAACCGACGAATAGCCGAGACCGCCGCACCCGGACAGGCAGCCGAGGGAACCGTCGTCCTGCGTCTCGAGAAGTTCGCACTCACCTCCAACAACATCACGTACGCGGTCAGTGGGGACCTCCTCGACTACTGGGGCTTTTACCCCACGGAAGCCGGTTGGGGACGCCTGCCCGCGATGGGTTTCGGTGTGGTCATGTCCTCCGCTGTTCCGGGCATCGACGCCGGGTCGCGCTGGTTCGGCTTCTACCCCGTGGGCGACCACCACGTGGTCGAGGCAGTCGTGCGGGGCGGCGGGTTCCTCGACAGCGCCGCCCACCGCGAGAAGCACGCGCCTGCGTACCGGCAGTTCGACCCCGCCGACCCGGCACGCACCGACGAGGACGAGTCCTACTACCTGCTCCTCCGTGGCCTCTTCGTCACCTCCCACCTGTGCGAGGACTTTCTCCGTGACAACTCGATGTTCGGGGCGGCACAGGTGATCATCACGAGCGCATCCTCGAAGACGTCCCTTGCCCTCGCCCACGAGGTGCGCGCCAACTCTTCGGCGCGCACGGTCGGCCTGACATCGGAGGCGAACCTCGCGTTCGTGGAGTCCACCGGCCTCTACGACGAGGTCGTCACCTACGGGGAAATCGAGAATCTGGAGCAAGTGCCGTC
>SXYT01000106.1 GCA_005788205.1 Actinomycetota bacterium
CAAGGCCTTCCAGATGCTCGAGGACACCCCCATAGCGGTCAGTTTCTGCCAGCCGAAATTCACCATGTCCGACCTGCGGATGGTCTACGAGGCGTTCCTGCAGGACGAAGTCGACCCGGCGAACTTCCGCCGCAAGGTGGAGCTCACCAGGAACTTCGTCCAGCCCCTCGGGATCATCACGTCTGAACAGCCCAGCCCGGGCCGCCCACCGATGCTCTACAAGGCCGGCCGGGCGCGGGAGATCACCCCGCCGATCAGGTTCAGGTCTGCACCCCGGAAGGATTGACCCACCTTCGTGTTATAGTAGCCTTTACTCATTCCCGACAGACGGGGATGAGACAACGAAAGGCACACAGTGACCACCAACCCAGACACCAACCAGACCGCCCGCCCGAACGGCACCCACATCGTGGCTCTGCTCGACAGGTCCGGCTCAATGTCCTCGATCGTCAACGACGTCATCGGGGGCTTCAACACCCTTCTCGCTGACCAGCAGGCGAACGGGCCGGACGCACGCATCAGCATCATCCTGTTCGACTCCCAGGACCCCCAGGAGGTGGTCGTCTGGGGCGCACCGATCAGCGAGGCAGTCGCCCTCGACCGCACCTCCTACGTGCCCCGCGGCGGCACTCCCCTGCTCGACGCAACCGGCCTTGCCATCGGCAGGGTCATGGTGGACCAGGGGGCACGCGAGGCGACGGGCCTGCGCAAGGACGACATCGTCTTTGTCACCGTGACCGACGGCGAGGAGAACCAGAGCCACGAGTACACGCTCGAGAAGGTCCGTCAACTGGTCGCCGAGCGGACGGCAGCAGGCTGGCAGTTCGTCTTCCTCTCGGCCGGGCTCGACGCCTACGCCGATGCCGCCAGGTTCGGCTACGACCACGGGTCCACGTCCTCATGGCAGGCAACGGGCCGCGGCTCGCGGGCGGCCATGATGAGCATGTCCCGGGCCACGTCCAACTTCCGTGACAAGAAGCGCCGCGGCATGGACGCAGACGCCAAGGACTTCTTCGAGACCGGCAAGGACGGCGAAGAGAAGAGCTGAGCCCCGCAGGACGCCCCGGGAGCCGGGTCAGCCCTTCTGGCCCGGCTCCTTCGGGAGCCCGAGCACGCGTTCGCCCACGATGTTGCGCTGCACCTGTGCGGTGCCTCCCCAGATCGTGGATGACCTGTGCTGGAAGAACATCGACGTCCAGCGGTCCACCGCGAAGGGCTGGCCCGGTTCGTTCGCCGCGAGCATCGCGTCGGCACCGCGGGCGTTCATCATCCGCTCGGAGAACTTCTGTGCGTACTCGGACCAGAACATCTTGTTCACCGAGGCACCCGGGCCGGGCTCCTTGCGGGCGATGACCTCAGAGAGCACCTTCAGGCCGTTGAAGCGCATGATCTCCACGTGGCTGTAGGCCCACGCCAGTTCCTGACGGATGAGCGGGTCGCTCGTCTTGCCGGAAGCCTGCAGCATCTTGACCGCGGCCCAGAACTGCTTCGTGAACTCCACGTGCTGGGTGGTCGCATTGCCGCCGCGCTCGTTCCCGAGCGTGGTCATGGTCACGCGCCACCCGTTGTTCATCCCGCCGATGATGTTGTCGACGGGCGCCCTCGACTCCGTGAGGAACGTCTCGGTGAAATGGGAGGCACCGTGCGGCTGGCGGATCGGGCGCAGCTCGATGCCGTTCGAGGACTTGTCCTCCTTGAACATGGGGAGCAGCACGTACGAGATGCCGGCGTGCTTCGGGGCGTCCTGATCCGTCCGCGAGAGGCAGAACATCATGTTCGCCTCGGTCGCACCGGACGTCCACACCTTCTGGCCGGTGATGACGACTTCCTCGCCGTCGATGACACCGCGCGTCTTCAGCGACGCGAGGTCGGAACCGGCATCCGGCTCCGAGAAGCCCTGGCAGTACCGGTCGGTGCCGTCCACGATGCGCGGCAGGAAGCGCCGCGTCTGCTCCTCCGTGCCCCACACGATGATGGAGGGGCCGACGAGCCACTCGCCCATGCCGCGGGTGATGCGCGGCACGTTCGCGCGCGCGAACTCCTCGTTCAGCACCGCGACTTCCACCCCGGTCAGGCCGCGTCCGCCGTACTCCTTCGGCCAACCGACGCACATGTAGCCCGCCTCGGTGAGCTTCTTGGCCCAGCTGCTCAGCGCCGGGTGCTGCCCGCGTTGGGCCTCGTCGGCGTTGACACCGACGAGTTCGGCAGGCTTGTTCACATCCAGCCATGCGCGGACCTCCGTGCGGAATGTCTCTGCGGCCGGCCCGAAATCAAGTTCCAACGGCATCGTGTTACCCCCTGGTCAAAGTGTTGCCCAGCGCCAGTTTCGCACTCAGGAGAGCGCGGCGAGGAACCGGACGATCGCCTTGTTGACCTCGTCCGCATGGGTCATGTTGGCGGCATGTGGCCCGCCATCGACCGGCACGAGCGTGGTGGGACCGGCAATCCCGTCCCGAAGGACCTCCGCCTTCGCCATGGGGATCGCCACGTCGGCTGTGCCGTGCACGATGAGTGCGGGACACGTGATCTCCCCGAGGCGGTCCGTGATGTCGTCGCGGTGCATCAGGCAGTTGAATGCCCTCGTGAACTGTTCGGGCTGGAGAACGGCCCACTTGGCGAACCACTCCTGCCAATCCCCGGGGCCGAGGATGATGCCGGCGATGACATCCTGGACGGCAACTGCGCCGTGCTCCACCCACGCCGCATGCAGCTGGTTGTAGGGCTCGACCGTCTCGGGGGCCTCGGTGCCGGACTGGGTGTCGAGCAGGATGAGTGCCTCCACCCGTTCGGGTGCGGTGAGGGCGACCCGCAGCGAGAGGAACCCGCCCTGGGACATCCCGCCGACCACGGCCTTTGCGATGCCGAGGTGGTCCATCAAGGCGAGCACATCCCTCGCGGAGTCCCAGTAGGTGAAGTCACCGGGTGCGTGCGTGCCACCGAAGCCGCGCTCGTCCCAAGTGACCACGCGGTGCGTCGCTCGCAACGCGGCGACCTGGGCGTCGAACATTGAGTGGTCCATCAAGAAGCCATGACTGAGGACCACAGCAGGCCCCTTGCCACCCGTGTCCTCGAAGTGGATGGTGGTCCCGTTCAGCTGTGCAGTTGCCATGGCGAGACCCTAGCCCTTGCCGACAGCGCGAAAGACGGGGGCGTCATCGTTGACGGACATCGACCAGTGCGGTGCCCGCTTCTCGAAGAACGCGCGCACGCCCTCGACCGAGTCCGGTGACGACGCCAGCTTGCTGATGATGCGCCCCTCGGCGGCGATCATCTCGTCCACGCCCGTGTTGAGCCCCTCCCACATCATCCGCTTTGCGAGTGCCACCGAGACGGGGGCGGTGTTCTGTGCGATGTCACGGGCGATCTCCATCGCCGCCGCGAGCACCTCCCCTGCAGGCACGGCGCGGGACACGAGCCCGAGCTCCGCAGCCTCGGTGCCGGAGAGCATCCGCCCCGTGAGGAGCAGCTCCGCTGCCCTCGAGAAGCCGATGATGCGCGGCAGGATCACGTGCGAGCCGAGCTCGGGCAGGATGCCACGACGCACCATTGCGTACTGGATTTTTGCCGTCTCGCTCGCGATGCGGATGTCGGCGAGCATCGGGTACGTGATCCCCACGCCAACGGCATGGCCGTTGATGGCGGCGATCACGGGCTTCGACGTGTGGTGGGGCCACCTGCGTGGACCGTCGTACGTGCTCGCCTCGCCCCCGCGGAACCCCTCCTCACCCCCGCTCAGGTCAGCGCCCGCACAGAAGGCCTTTCCCGCGCCGGTGATGATGATCGCCCGGACCGAGTCATCGGTGTCGGCCGCCCCGAGAGCCATCGTGAGCTCATCACTCAGTTGCGGGGTCCACGCATTCATGGCCTCCGGTCTGTTCAGCGTCACCGTGGCCACACCGTCCGTCACCGCGTACAGCACCGTCTTCAGGTCCATGAATCCCCCCGTTGTTCACCGCGAACGGTAGCCGAGCGCCCGCGCGGGCGGCCATGTGGAGCCTGGCGGGCCCGGGTCACGGTCACCCGTCCGGTGCTACCTTGCGCGCATGAACGCAGCCGCAATGGACATGCCCAGGTTCGGGAAAGACGCGACCGTCGAGGAAGTGTCGGAGGCACTGCGCACCGCGGGGTGCGCAGTGGTCGAGCGGCTCATGCCGGAGGATTCGGTGGACGCGCTCATGGCCGACATGGCGCCGTGGATCGACGCCACCCCGAACGGGGCCGACACCTTCTCCGGGCTGCTGACGAAGCGCACCGGCGCCCTCGTCGCGCGCTCCCGCGCGTCGTGGGGGTTCGTCGCCCACCCGCTCGTGCTCGGCATCTGCGAGAGCGTCCTGTGGCCGAAGAAGACCTCCTTCCAGCTCCACCTGACGCAACTGATTTCCATCGGACCCGGCTCCGCCGGGCAGCCACTGCACCGCGACCAGTGGTGCTTCGACTCGTTCCCCTTCCCCGGCGACATCGACGTGGAGGTCTCCACGATCTGGGCGATGCAGGATTTCACCGCGGAGAACGGTGCGACCCGCATCATCCCCGGCAGCCACACGGAGAGCAACGACTCCCTCACCCACGAGCACCGCGTGGTCCAGGCAGAGATGCCGAAGGGGTCCGTCGTCCTCTACACGGGTCGCACGATCCACGGCGGCGGCGAGAACCGCAGCGACGCGGTGCGCACCGGGCTGAACATCGACTACGTGCTCGGCTGGCTGCGCCAGGAGGAGAACCAGTACCTCTCCGTGCCGCCGGATGTCGCACGGACGCTCCCCGAGGAGATGCAGAGACTGGTCGGCTATGCGATGGGCTCCTACGCGCTCGGGTACGTGGACGACGTCCGCAGCCCCGCGGACTACCTGGCCGGCTCCGCCGGCGCGTCCTCGTTCGGTGCGGGCGACGTGGAGTTCAACCGCGGCGCGCTGCGCTGAGGGTTCAGCGCGAGCCGAGCACCTTCTCCACTGCCGACAGGTCGTACGGGTGGCCTGTCATCACGATGACGTGGTCGGCGCCGGCGTCCTCGTACGCGGCGATGTCCGCGAGGTCGGCGGGCGACAGCGCGACGGTGCGCTCGATCGCCCGTGGGTCACGGCCGAGCTCGGCACACCACCTGTCGAGCACCTCCATCTTCCCGCGGAAGTGGTCGACCGGCCCGAACGTGTTGTGCATGTCGGCATGCTGGGCCGTCAGCTTGAGCGTGACCTTCTCGCCACTGCCGCCGATCATCAGCGGGATCGAGCCGTTGACCGGTCCCGGGTTCAGCTTCGACAACCGTTCCTTGATGACGGGGAGACCCTCGCCGAGCAGCCTGAGGCGTCCCGGGGCGGTGCCGAACTCGTACCCGTACTCGCTGTAGTCGCGCTCGAACCAGCCAGACCCGATGCCGAGGACGAAGCGTCCGTTCGAGATGTGGTCGATGGTGCGCGACATGTCGGCGAGCAACTGCGCGTTGCGGTAGGAGTAGCAGGTCACCAGCGCACCGATCTGCGCGTGGCAGGTGTCCGCGGCCATCGCGGCGAGCAGCGTGTACGCCTCGAAGTGGGCGGCATCAGGGTCCCCGTAGAGCGGGTAGAAGTGGTCCCACACCCAGATGGAGTCGACCCCCATCGCGTCGGCGGCTCGCCAGGCCGCCCGGATGTCGTTGAGTGATGTCGCCTGGGGATGGAGCTGCACGCCGATCTTCATGCGTGCGAGCCTACGACCATTCCCTCCGCATGGCCGGGACGACCGTCTCGACGTATTCAGCCAGCACCGCGCGATCCCACGGCGGCCTGATCGCGATGTTGATGAGCTGTGCGCCGGCATCCACGAACGCCGCGACCTGCTCCATCACGTCCCCGGGCCGGCCGAGCAACGAACCGGCGATGATGCGGTCGGCACTCGCGCCCCACTGGCCGCGCAGACGGTCCTTCACCACGGAGACGTCCTCCGTGCTCAACCCGTAGGAGAGATTGATGGAGCGCTCCACCGCGGACGGGTCACGTCCTGCCTTCGCGCACCAGTCATCGAGGATGCCGTTCAGTTCGCGGTACTCCGCGGGGGGCACATACGCGGCGTTCCAGCCGTCCGCATACTGACCGGCCATGCGGAGCGTCTTCTCGCGTCCGACCCCGCCGATCCAGATGGGCATCCGGCCCATCGGCCCCGGCACCATGGAGGCGTCGGACAGCTCGACGCCGGGGGTCGACTGCGTGACACGCTCTCCTGCCCGCCACCTCGTGAGCGCCTGCAGCTGCGACTCCATCACCTTGAAGCGCCCGCCTTGGGAGGGCCAGTCGAGCCCGAACGCCTTCGCCTCCTGGTCGTGCCAGCCGCTGCCGAGCCCCATCTCGAAACGGCCGCCGGAAATGTGGTCGACCGAGATGACCCCCTTGGCGAGCACACCGATGTTGCGGTACTGGGAACAGAACACGAGGCACCCGATGCGTGCACGCTCGGTGTCTGCGGCGAGTGCACCGAGCATCGAGAACGCCTCGAAATGGGGCTGGGTGCCGCCGGCGGGGGGAGCCTCGTAGATGTGATCCCACAGTGAGATCCAGTCCATCCCGGCGGAGTCGAACCAGCGCCACAGTGCCCGGAGGTCCGCCACGGAGGCGTTCTGCGGGCCGAGATGGATGCCGAACTGCACGCTCACGGCTGCGAACTTACTCGGGCACATCCCCACCCCGCGTGCCGTGATGCACGAAAGGCGCCCCTCAGGGCGCCTTTCGGATGGAGCGGACGACGAGATTCGAACTCGCGACCCTCACCTTG